>JAFVRU010000101.1 GCA_017504065.1 Clostridia bacterium | reverse complement strand
GGGCGCGATCGGTATGGGCGTGGGCAAGCTCGGCTTGCAAAATAAGCCCAAGGATATCCCTACCAAACAAGCTGCAGCCGCCGTTGGTCAATGCGAGTTGATGTATACCTACGATCGACTGTTCACCGAATACAATCATACCGTCGCGCAAATTTTGCTCACGGGCTCGGACTTTTCCGCTCCCGATCGGCATGAGAATTTCAACAACACCATTCGCCGGCTGTTGGAGCTCGGCGCGCTTCCGATCATCAACGAAAACGATACCATCGCCACCGAAGAAATCAAGGTCGGCGACAACGATACGCTGTCCGCGCTCGTCGCCGTCAGCGTGCAGGCTTCCCTACTCATTATTTTGTCCGACGTGGACGGTTTATATTCCGCCGATCCCCGCAAAGACCCGAACGCTACGCTAATCCGCGAAGTTGTCGAGATTGACGAAAATCTACAAGCGCTCGCGGGCGGCGAAGGTTCGTCGCTTGGTACGGGCGGTATGAAAACCAAACTCCACGCCGCGGAAATTTGCAACGCCGCGGGCTTGGACACCGTCGTATGCAACGGGAAAGAACCGGAAATTCTCTACGACGTCGTCGCGGGAAAACCTGCGGCGTATACGCGGTTTTTTGCTAAAAAAGGAGCAAGCGCATGAGAACTACGCAGGAAATTTTACAAAACGCAAAAGCGGCAAGTAGCGCGCTGGGCTTGCTTTCGTCGGAAGAAAAAAACAACGCCCTGCTCGCAATGGCGGACGCATTGGAAAAGAACGCGACGAAGATTTTACAAGCCAACGATAAGGACGTGGAAAACGCCAAAGGCGTACTCTCCGACGTCATGATCGATCGGCTACGGTTGGACGAAAAACGTATCCGTGCAATGGCGCAAGGCATTCGCGACGTAGCGAAGCTCCCCGACCCCGTCGGCGTTACACTCGAAACTTCCACGCTGTATAACGGATTACGGGTGCAAAAAATCCGCGTTCCGCTCGGGGTGATCGGGATCATTTACGAAAGCCGCCCAAACGTAACTTCGGACGCGGGCGCGTTGTGTTTTAAAAGCGGCAACGTCTGCGTATTGCGCGGCGGAAAGGACGCCTTTTATTCTTCGCTCGCGATTGTGGAAACGTTGCGGGAGAGCCTGAAAAGCCGCGGCTTGAACGAAAACTTTATCAATATGTGCGAAGACGTGTCCCGCCAAAGCGCGACCGAGCTGATGACGGCGGTAGGATTCATCGACGCGTTAATTCCGCGCGGTGGAGCGGGCTTAATCCGCGCTTGCGTAGAAAATGCCAAAGTCCCCTGCATTCAAACAGGAACGGGAATTTGCCACGTGTTCGTGGACGAAACGGCGGATCAGGAAAAAGCGCTCGATATCATCGAAAATGCCAAAACCAGCCGTCCGTCCGTCTGCAACGCCGCGGAAGTTTGTTTGATTCACGAAAAGATCGCGCCGTCGTTTTTGCCCAAACTCCAACAACGGCTTTGCGTAGACCGAGCGCAACAGGCGCTCCCTACTGTGGAGCTCCGTTTGGACGAAAAAGCGCGCGGGATTGTGGACGGTACACCCGCTCAAGAAACCGATTTCGACACCGAGTTTCTCGATTATATACTCGCGGTGAAAATCGTATCGGGCGTGGAAGAAGCCGTCGAACATATTGGAAAACACTCGACAAAGCACAGCGATTGTATTTTGTCGCAAACGCCCGCTGCAATTTCGCTGTTTACCCGAGCGGTGGATAGCGCGGCGGTGTACGTGAACGCTTCCACGCGATTCACGGACGGCGGAGAGTTCGGCAAAGGCTGCGAAATCGGGATCTCGACGCAAAAATTACACGCGCGCGGTCCGATGGGCTTGGAAGAACTGACTTCCTATAAATACGTCGTTATCGGCGACGGACAAATTCGGTAAAAGGAGTATCTTATGCAATACACGCTTGGATTTATCGGTTGCGGGAATATGGGCGGCGCGCTCGTTACGGCGGCGGTGAAAACGTTGCCCGCGGAGCAGATCGCCGTGTGCGATTTCGACGCAACGAAAACGGAAAAATTCGCAAAAACGTACGGCGTAAACGTCGTTTCCGCACAGGAAATCGCGAAAAACAGCCGTTTTATCGTACTCGGAGTCAAACCCCAAGTCATGGCGCAAACACTCGCCCCGATCGCGGAAATTTTACGGGCTCGGACGAACGCAGTCGTCGTAACGATGGCGGCGGGAACGCCGATTGCAACCATTCGCACGCTCATCGGCGCGGACGGTTTGCCGATTGTACGTATTATGCCCAACACGCCCGTATTGCTTGGGGAAGGCATGATTTTGTACTCCCTTTCGAACGTAGACGAACCCGCGCGCAACGCATTTCTACACGCGTTCTCCGCGGCAGGGAAATTTGACGAGCTGCCCGAAGAAACGATCGACGCGGCAAGCGCATTGTCGGGCTGCGGTCCTGCGTTCGTATACGCGTTTGCCGATTCGCTCGCAAACGGAGCGGCAGACTGCGGCGTTCCGAAAGAAAAAGCCGCTTTATATGCGGCGCAAACGCTGCTCGGAGCAGCAAAAATGCTCTTGGAATTCGGTGATCCCGTAGCGTTAAAAACGGCGGTTTGTTCCCCGGGCGGTACGACGATCGAAGGCTTATGCGCCATGGAAAACGCGGGTTTTGCACAGGCGACGGAAGCCGCTGTGCACGCCGCCTACAAACGCGCTTTAGAACTGAAAAAATAAAAGTTGTCTATAAGAAAAATCGGCTTGAAGAAGCCGATTTTTTTCATGCGTTTTTCGCAGCGATATAGTATTCGTCCCACTCCGCTTCCGAAAGCTCGGTTACAATTCTTCCGTCCGCCAAAGCGCGCGCTTCCGCTTTTGTGAACCGCTCCGCGAACCGATCCACGCTCTCTTTCAACGCCTTTTCGCAATCGCAACCCGCCTTTCTGCCGACGTTGACCGCCGAGAACAACACGTCGCCGAGCTCTTTTTCCGCCGCCGTAGCGTCGCCCGAGCGGTAGGCTTCCGTAAACTCGACAAGTTCTTCAATAAGTCGAGCTTTCGCCGCTTCGACGTCTTGGAAATCCATGCCCGCTTTCGCCGCGCGTTTCCCGACTTTTTGCGCCCGCATAACGGCAGGGAAACACTTCGGCACGTCGTTGACAGACTTGGCAAACGTATCCTGCCCCTTTTCCTTGCGCTTGTTTTCTTCCCAGACCCCCAGCGCGCCTTTTTCGTCCTTCGCCTTGTCTTCACCAAATACATGGGTATGCCGTGTGATGAGTTTTTTACAAATCCCCGTCAAGACGTCCGTCAACGTAAACGCGCCCGTTTCTTCTTTCAAAACCGCATGGAATACCGCTTGCAGTAAAATATCCCCCGTTTCTTCCAAAATCTTTTCATCGTCGTCGCAATCTACGGCGTCCACTAGCTCGTAGGCTTCTTCCACCGCCGACATTTTGATACTCTCGTTCGTTTGCACGCGATCCCAAGGACACCCGTCGGGCTTGCGCAACCGCACGATGATTTCCCGCAAATCTTCCAGCGTAAACCGTTCTTTTTGGAGCAATGCCTGCTCGTCAATCGCCACCGCCGAAGTATAATCGTACGCCTTTTGCCGATCGAGCTCGTAAAGCCGCAATTTTTTCGGTTTTCCGCTCCGCAAATACTGCGCTTGCGTTTCTTCGCCGTAGAGTTCTCCGAGCAACAGCTTCACGTCGTTTGCAAGTCCCCGATCGTCCAAATCGTAGACGATCAAGGGCAGCGCAAGGTTTCCCGAAGCTGCTTTATCTGCTAACTCGTACGCCGAAACCGCGGTATACGAACAGCTTTGAAATCCTGCCGCGCGCGCCAAAACGCTCGTTTTGGAAACGCCGTCGATCACCGCAACGTTCCCACGAAACCGTTTGATCAGCGCTTTTGCGGAATTGTCTTCCCCGATCGAACCGTCTACGAGATACACGCAATCCTTCCCGCACTCCACCACCGCTTTCGCAAGGTTTTTCGTCAAAGTCGTAAAACTCCGACTCGTTTCATACACGGAGTCTAAAACCACGTGGGGAACGTCGAGCTCCCGCACCGTTTCGTACGAAGCCGTTTTCGCCGTCCGAACGACGACTTTGCGCCCTTCGTTTACCGCGCGTAAAATTTCCGCTTTACCGCGCTCCGTCAAGTCCCCTTTTTCCACTCCCAAGCCGATGATCGTAATCATGTTCCGTCCGTTCTCCTTTCGCTTTCCGTTTTCTCGATACGTATAAATTATACACCAAATCCAAAACAAAAGCAACCAAATAACAAACGTTCGTCGCGTATGCAAGCCCTAAAACGGAAATCTTCGGGTCGCGGAGCAGGAAAGCGTACACCGCCGTTTTGACCGTAACCGCAATCAGCATAGACAGAGCCGAGTATTGCGGCTTGCCCTGCGCCGTCAAACACGCCGAGAGCGTTTGCACACACGAGAGCGTCAACGCGCTCACCGAAAAGGCTTTGATCAGGGAAACCAACACCTGCAATTCATCTCCCGCCAAACTCCGAAAAATGATTTTTGCGGCAGGCTCGGCAAAAAAATACAAGCCCAAAGCGCTCGGCGCGCTGACGAGCACGGTGATCCCTAGCGCATAAAAAATCCTGCGCCGTACCCCTGATTTTTTCCCGTTTTCGGCTTGCGCCGCCGCCGAAGCCACGCTAGGCACGCTCGCCGCGGCGATCCCGTAACAAATCGACACGGGCAAATTGATGACCGTTACCGCCCCGCCTGAAAACAAACCGAACAGCGTAACCGCGTCCGTTGCGTACGCGCCGAGCAATCGCGGAGCAAGCACGCTGTCCAAAAGTCCGGAAACGGGTAACAAAATCGAGCTAAACGTTACGGGGATACTCAAGCGCAAAATGCTTTTCATTCCTACCCTGCCCCCGCCTTTCGACGGTTCACGGGGTGTTTTCTCCCGCTTATAAAACGCGAGCATCAAAAACACGGTGGCGAGCTCCGAAATGGAAACGGACAACAGCAAAAACACAACGGCTTTGGCGACGTTATCCCGAAACCAATAAGCGAAAAACAATCCGAATCCCACTTTGACGAGCTGTTCCAAAACTTCGGACGCCGCCGTCGGGAACATTTTGTTTTTGCCTTGAAACCAACCGCGGAATACGGAGATCGCGGAAACCAAAAACACGGACGGCGCTAACGCAAAATACCCGCTTAAAACTTCTTTGCTGCCCTGCGCGCTCGCCAATAGGGGCGCAATGAGCGCCATCAATCCCGCGCCTAACGCGCCAATCCATAAAAACAGCTTCATCGCCGTTTTGAAAACCGCTCGGTCGTTGCCGTCTTTTTCGATCCGTTCCGCCGTGAGCTTGGCGATCGACGACGGGATTCCCGTAGCCGAAACCGTCAAAAGTAGGCAATACACGGGATAAACGAGTTGGTATAACCCCAAACCCCGACCGCCGATCAAATTCGTCAACGGAATCCGATACAGCGCGCCGATGATCTTTGCCGTAAACCCGCCGATCGCAATCCAAAGCGCGCCCTTTAAAAAGCTCTTGCTTCCCCCTTTTTTGCCGTTTTTCGTTTTCTCCATACCGCACCCCCTTTATAGAATGTGGAAAAACGCCGTTTTTATAGCAAAAAACCGCCGCGCAGTTTTACCTGCGCGGCAATTTTTGTATTGATCCAATTATTCGATCGCCCTTGCGCTAATAATGGAAAGTTCTTCTCCTGTATTCGCGTCCAAATACACCAAATACCGTTCTTCGCCGTAGCCGCAAAGGAATTCGTACGCCGCGCGTTCCCCGCGACCCGTTCCGATCACGACGAGCCGAGAAGACTCCACGTCCAAACCGTCATACAGCTTCCCGTAAGCTTCGCCGAGCGTGATTTGCGTTTGCGGTTCTTTCCGTTGCTTATGATGCGCGAAATATTTCGTCGCGTCCATTCCCGTTACCACACCCCGCGTACGGCATACTTTTACGCGTACTTCGTCGGGATAATACGCTACGTCGTCATCTTCGTAAACGAACGTGAAATCCGTCGTCGTACCGTTGTTACGGAAGCGTACGATCTCCATATCTTCGTAGCCGAGTTTTTCCAAAAAGTTTTCCGCGAGCATTTCCGCGTTCTTTAAATCGAACGTTTCCGAGTTACAGTCTTCGTAGTAATCGAACCGAAGCAACGCGCCCGTTTGCTGATCGATTTCCGCAAACAACAGCGTTCCCTTGGTATCGTAGCCCTGCACGTTATATGCCGCATAGGAACGGGAAACCGTTTCCCCCACGCATTGATACGCGTCGATTTGGTAGTCGGAAAAATAGGTGAAGCAGAGTTCTTCCGCTTTCGCGGGATCGATCTTCGATTCGGGTTTTTCCATCGGCATTTCCGCGTTTCGTCCCATACCTGCCCCCGCCTTTTCCGCTATTTTATTTTCCATTGCCGCGCGGTTTTCCGCCAAAGTCTTTTCTTCAATCCCGCGCAAGCCGTCGGCAAGCTTACCCTTGCCTTCCTTGATATAGTCCATCAAATCCTTATCCGTCAATTCCGCGTTCATGCGATCCAATTCCATACGAATCGAATGGTTGGCTTGATAGAGCCTATCGAGCGTTTCCCGATCCGACTCCGACAGCTTTTCCCCGTTGCGGAGTTTCGAAAGCATTCTCTCGCATTCCCGAGCCGTACGGTTGAGAAAGGTCGTCAAGTTCCGATCGGCTTCCGCTGGAATGGGCATTTTCTCTAAATCCAATTCCGCAAGCCGCGTTTGCACCAAAAGATCGGTCAAAATTCGGCTTTGTTGCGCGGACGAATCGGAAATGCGCACACGTTCCAAATCCCCGTCTACGTTTTCCATAATCCCCGTGAGCTCGCTGATCATTTCCCGATGCCCCGTCAACATTGCCGCGCGAGCATTTTTCATTTCGATACTCTCCACCGTTACCGCCGTGGCGAGCGCCAACGTCGTTACGCCGAGCGTTACGACCGCCGCGATCCAACCGCCGTAACCCTTTCCGCGGTTCTCGCGTTTCTTCCCGTCGTTTGCTTTCTTTTTGCGCTGCGCTTGCTTACGGGAGCGTTCTTGCTGCTTATTCGCTTTTGCATGCGCGCGTTCGCGAATTTTTTCTTCCTTTTTCGCGCGGCGTTTTTCCGCTTCTTCCTTGCGCTTTTCTTTCCATTTCGCAAGCATTTCTTTACGTTTTTCCGCGCGTTCTTTGGCTCGTTTCGCCTTTTCCGCTTTCCGCTTTTCCTTTAATTCTTTCTTCTTTAAAGCAGCTTCTACGCGCGCTTTTGCCGCCGCGCTTTCCTTTTCCGCTTTACTGCCCTTTAACTCTGCGTTCTTCTTTTTCGCGCTCACCTTTTCTTCTCTTGCTCCGCCGAGCGTCGCATGGTCCTTGACTGTCGTTTTCGTCTTGGTAACCCGTTTGGCGGGCGTAGAACGCGCAACTTCCTTTTCCACACTCTCTACTTTTTCCGCTCCGGACGATACGTTCGTAGCGATTTCGATTTCTTTTTCTTTCTTTTCCATATCTTCTTCCCCCTTATTTCCCGTTAGATCGCAAATACGTGCTTCCCGATCACCGTTACCGTTTGCCGATCGAAAATCCACGCGCTTGTCGCGACGGCAGGATTATAATAATACAACGCGCCGCCCGTCGGATCCCAACCGTTGATCGCGTCCCGAGCCGCTTTCATCGCCGTTTCATTGGGCGTTAAGTTGATTTGCCCGTCCGAAACCGCCGTAAACGCATGCTTTTGATACACTACGCCCGATACGGTATTCGGGAATTCGTCGCTTCGGATACGGTTCATAATCACCGCGCCGATCGCCACTTGCCCCGTGTACGGCTCACCCCGCCCTTCCGCGTAGATTGTACGCGCCAAAAGGTACACGTCGGAGCTCGAAAATCCGTTCACGCCGCCTTGCGTATTGGAGCTTTGCCCCGCAAGTATTTCATACGATTTCGTCATGCCGAGCGCTTTGTACGTAGACTGCCCGACGATTCCGTCCGCCGTTAATCCGTTCTTTTTTTGGAACGCGATCACCGCCGATTTCGTACCCGCGCCAAACACGCCGTCTACGCTACCTTTATAATATCCCCAAAGCTTCAAACGGCGCTGTACTTCGCGTACTTCGCTCCCTTTCGAGCCCTGCCGTATGACCGCAACGGCTACGCTCTCTCCGTTCTCCGTAGCGGTAACCACCGTTTCCGCCCGATCTATCCCTTTATTGCGGTGCGCCGCAACCAACGTCGGAATCCCCAATGCGCACGAAACGAGCGCGATCGCGACGCCTTTTTTGATTGACTTTTTCATACTCATCCCTCCTGTATGTATAAAAAAGCGTTTAAAACCGATCGATGATCTCCAAAATCTTGCTCTTATACACGACGTTTTCGCAAGTCGCCGCAAAACACAACGGCGGATACACCACGCACCACCAATTATCCCCTTCGCCTTTCCCGAGCCGTAAAATCAGCGCCGTGTATTCCCCCGCAGGCAGCGTATATTCCCCGTAAACGCGGGTGGGGAAAGTTTCCGTTTCCAAACTCGCCGAAGCCCCGTAAGCAAAACCCTTTTCCCGCAAAACCGTTGTCGCAACCCCTGCGATTTCCTGCAAATGCGCTTGAATCCCCGTCGTCGCTTGCGTTTTGGTTTCATACTCGGCAACGAGCGGAGTAAGATACTCAACCACCCGATCGCGAACGGTGTATTTGACCGCCTGCGCGTCCGAAGCGTTGGAATTGGCTCGGATATGCATGCGTAAATATTTGGAAGTTTCCGCGCTCTGCGCCGTTTCCTTACTACTCTGCGTAAAACCGAACGCCGTTAAACTTATTATGATTGACAATAAAAAAATTATGCAAACGTTTTTCATAAATGTTGTTGCTCTCCTTTTTTCTAGCCAATTTATTCCCCTTTTTTTGTGTATTTATACCTTATGCAACAGGTTTCTATCCGTTTTTTCACACTCCGTTACGCTCCCGCGCGCGAAAAACAAAAATTTGTATAAAAACGCTGAAAGTTTTGCTATTTACAATCGAAACAAGCAATGTTATACTGATTAAAAGGAGTATGCTTATGAAAAAATTATTCATTTGCGCGCTTGCGGCGGTTACGGTATGCGCGGCGAGCCCTGCGTGTAAAAAAGAAGACCCCACCGTCAAAGAAAAACGGTCGGGTTGGTTATTATCCGCCCCTGCGTATATGGACGGAACGCTTTCGTACAGAACGTATAATACCGGTATGGGATTGGAGTTCGACCCCCAAAAATCGGCGGGGGAATTGCAAGTCATTCAAGGCACTTCCCGCGACGGATTTGAAACGTATCTGGAAAAAGTGGAAAAGAACGGCTATGACGAAGTCGTCCGCACGGAAACGAACGGAAACCTGCACGTCGAATATGAAAAGGACGGACAAATTCTGTATACGTATTACGTGGAAAACTTAAAGGAAGCGCGCGTAATCGAAGACGCGTTCAGCGCCAAAGAAACGGACGTCGAATACGTTTACGAACTCCAAGACGGCGAAACAACGACCGTTTATCAATACGCGCTGATGAACAATCCTTTGGGCAATAACGACGGTTCTACCCCCTATCCCGACAACGGAATGTTCTATATCTTCCGTCAAGCGAACGGTAACCTGATTTTAATCGACGGCGGGGATATGACGCAAGCCACGGATACGGCGACGACCGCGCTTTTGGACTTTTTATACCAAATTACAGGCAAAGCCAAGACGGAAAAACTCACCGTTTCGGCGATCATGATTTCGCACGCGCACCCCGATCATAAGGGCTTTATCCACAAGCTCGTACAAAACCACAGCGCAAATCTTTCGATCGAACGCGCCTTTTACAATCCCCCGTTCTGGCAAGCGGACGAAGCTTGCGGGGCGGATTACGTCGCGTTTGGGAAACTCTTGAAAGAAAAGTTCCCGAATATCCAATACGTAAAACCGCACACGGGTCAGAGCATTCAACTCGGCGAAGTACAAATGGACGTTTTACTCACGCACGAAGATTTGTTAATTCCCAACGTCGCGCAAACGATGATTACGAATTTCAACAATTCCACGACCGTCGTCAAGTACACGGTGCAGGGAAAAACGCTGTTGCAGTTGGGCGATTTTATCGGGACCGGTAATTCGCAGGAACGGTTTTTGCAGATGTATAAAAACGGCACTTCCTACCCCGCGCTCAAAGCGGATATCGTGCAAGTCGGACACCACGCGATGAACCGCATGGCGGCTTTGTACGAAGCGATCGGGGCAAGATACGCGTTTGTTCCCGCAGCGGACTGCGATTTCGACGCGTACGAAGGGCAAGTCCCCGACTGCTATCAAACGACGATCAACGACGTGATCGCAGCGAACGCGGACGTGGAATTGTATTTCCAAAGCCGTAAAACTTGCGCGTTCACAATCGCAAAAGACGGCTCGATTTCGATTTCGCAAACGGATATTTTGGGCGCAGACAGCGGATACGCCGATTTGTTCGCTCCCTATCAAGCCTTTCAAAAATAACGTTGTAAAATACTCGACACCCCGACGGAACAAGTTCCGTCGGGGTGTTTTTATTCGTCGATTTCCGACCAGCTATGCTCGTGCAGCTCTCCTGCTTCCAACAAGCCCGCATACTCCGTTTGTCGTAACGCTTCGTATAACGCTACCGCAACCGAGTTGCTTAAATTCAAAGACCGCGCTTCCGAAAACATCGGGATTCGCAAACACGTACGTTCGTTTTTGAGCAACAAATCTTCAGGCAGCCCTTTCGTTTCTTTACCGAATACCAAAAAATCTCCGTCGCGGAACTCCACGTCGCTATGCCGATGCCGTCCTTTCGTCGTAAAATAGAAAAACCGACTTTCGGGATATTTGTCCTGTAACTCCTGAAAACTGTCGTAATACGAAATTTCGACGAGATGCCAATAATCCAACCCCGCTCGCTTTAAATATTTGTCCGAAACTTCAAAACCGAGTGGACGGATCATGTGCAAATGCGTACCCGTTGCGGCGCACGTACGGGCAATATTCCCCGCGTTTTGCGGAATTTCCGGCTCTACGAGAACGATGTGAAACATACTTTGATACTCCTTTTTCTTTCCTATATAATATTGTAGCCAACCCGCGCCGATTTTGCAAGCGTTTTTCCACAGATTGTCAAAACTCCGCAAGAATAAAAACCGTTTTTAGGGGTATACTGAACGTAGAAGGCAACGCCTTCGGATTTTTGAAAACGGAGTTTATTATGCAATTTGAAAACACAGAAACTTTTAAAAACTTAGCCCGTAGTTTTGCGGGGGAATGTCAAGCGGGTATGCGATATCAAATGATCGTCAAACTCGCCATGCAAGAAGGGAAAAAGACGCTTGCGGATGCGATTCGTACCATCGCGAAGAACGAAACGTTACACGCAACGCAATTTTTCAACAAGATCATTGAAAAGACGGGTAGCAGAGAAAATATCTCGTTTGACGCGGGATACCCTTTCCATGCGGGAACACTCGTTGAAGGCTTGAAATTCGCTTCTAACGACGAGAAAAACGAAGCGGAAGATATTTATCCTGGCTTCGCCTTGACGGCGAAAAAAGAAGGATTTGAAGATATCGCCGCGCTGTATAGACTCGTTGCGGAAGTGGAAGGGCAACACAAGATCATCTTTCAATATTTATACGACGGCGTGAGAAACGGCACGTTGTATAAAAGCGAAAGTCCCATTCTTTGGATTTGTAGCGAATGCGGATATATGCACGTTGCAACCGAAGCTTGGAAAATTTGTCCCCTTTGCAAAGCCGAGCAGGGTTACGTGGAATTGCACCTTCCGTTCGAAGGCGTGCGGGAGTAATTCCCACGGTATAAACTACAATCCAAAGGCGTTGGCTTTTATTTGATTTTAAAAGGAGAATTTTTATGAAAAACTATCAAAACAATCAAAACCAAAACAATCAAAAAAATAAGAACTGCGGCAATAAAAACTGTGGCAACAAAAATTACAGCAACAAAAATGAAAACAACGAAAACCATAGCTATAACCACGGCGGCAACAACGACTGATATGAAAAAACGGACTTGTAAATGTACGCCTGCGCCCACGCAACGTGCTTTGAGTATTGTGGGCGGAACGTCGGATACGGACGTGAACGGCAGTTATACAGGCAGACCGAAAAACAAACGGGAACTTCCCGTACAGGACGCGGACGATCTGTAAATTTGCCATAATAAAACCCCTGAATGCATTCAGGGGTTTTATTTTTATTAGAAATCGTCGTCTTTTCTCTTTTTCTTCCCGCCGGTTTTCGGGGTGGGCGCGTCGTCATCGTCGAACGAATCGAAATCGTCGTCATCG
>JAFVRU010000100.1 GCA_017504065.1 Clostridia bacterium | reverse complement strand
CCGTAATCGGCGGCGCATTTCGCGACTTCCAATGCGTTTGCGGGGCAAAGATAGTTCAGGTGTGTGATCGCGTCGATCGGATTGTTTTTGATGACGTTGATATACGCCTTGGTATTGCGGCGGAGCAGTTTTTCAGACGGATTTTTCCCGAACTTATCAAACAGGAAATTCCCGCAGCCGTAGCCCAAGAAGTCGGAAAATCCGCTATACCAAACAAAGACGTGTTTGCCGCAAAAATAGATATCGAAATTTTCGTAATCGCTGGGTTTTAAATCGGCTTTGCCGTCCACGTCGCGGATATTCGCTTCGATCCCGACCAAGACGTCCAAACCGTATTTTTCCGACGCGGCTTGACACTCCCGTTTGTACGCCGCGATTTGCTTACGCCGAACCCCGAACGCTACGTGTGAAAAGCCGTGATCGCTGATCCCGAGTTGTTTCAAACCGAGTTTTTGCGCCTGCGCCGCGTTTTCGTCCACCGTGTTCTTACCGTGGGAATAGGGCGTATGCGTATGATAATCCGCCGTTAAAATCACTTTCGTTACTCCAAATACCGTATTTCTTCTTTTAATTCCACGCCGTAGCGCGCTTTAACCGTCGTTTGTATCGTCGCGATCAACCTTTTTACGTCCTGCGAAGTCGCGCCGCGGTCGTTGAGAATAAAGTTCGCGTGCCGATCGGATACCACCGCTCCGCCGACCCGCAAGCCTTTTAAGCCGCTCCGTTCGATCCATTCCCCTGCCGAAACGCCGTTTTCAGGGTTCTTGAACACGCAGCCCATACTTTTGCCCGTAGGCAGATGCGCGCGGCGTTGCAAATAGTAGCGTTTTCGCTCCGCAATTTCCTGCTCGTTACTGCGTTTTAAGCGCAAGTTTGCGCCTAAGATCACGTCGTCAGTTTGCATAAACAGGCTGGTTTTATACCCGTACCGACATGCTTCCACGGGCAACTCCACCCGCCGTCCGCGTCGAAAAACGAGCACGCTTTCCACGATTTCGGCAATGTACGTACCACCCGCGCCTGCATTCATATAAAGCGCTCCGCCGAGCGTACAAGGCACGCCCGCCAAGAACTCCGCGCCGAGCAAGTTTCGGGTTTGACAAGCCTGTAAAAGCTGGCCTGCGGACACCCCCGCTTCCACGAATACACCGCTTTGCGTAGCCTGTATTCCGCGCATTTTTCGCGTGCATACGACGAGAATCTTCAAGCCGTCGTCGGGCGGTAAGACGTTGGTCATATTCCCGACGGTAAGACAGGAAATCCCGTCCGACTGCAAACGGCAAAGCAGCGCAAACAGTTCTTCTAAATCTCGCGGAAAGAGCGCGCAGGGTGCAAGTCCGCCGCAGCCGATCGAGCTGTTTTTGGATAAATCAAACGGCTGAATCCGTTCAAAATTTCCGTAAGTTACGGGCAAGGCGTTTTTTATCAAAATCTTCTCCCCCTATTGTAGCATATTTTTTTCTTTTTTGGAAGTATTTCGTCCGTCTTTCGTAAATTTTTTTCGACGGATTATTTTATGCCCGTTTTTTGCGTTCGATAACCGAAAATATAAAAAGGATTTGAACGAAATCGCTCAAACCCTTTTTATAAGAGGAAATAATCTGTGATCTATGCTTGATAAATAACTTTCCCTGCGCGTACCGTCATGAGTACGTCGTATTGTTCGTTGATGATTGTGAAATCCGCCGACTTCCCGACCTTGATACTGCCGATCTTGTCGTCGAGTTTCAACATTCTCGCGGGATTGATCGTCGCGTAGTCCACCGCTTGCGTGAACGGAACGCCGACTTTTTCCACCGCGTTTTGCACCGCGCGGTTCATGCGCAATACGCTCCCTGCGAGCGTACCGTCCGCAAGACGGGCTTCGTTGCCCGTTACGTTGACCATTTGTCCGCCGAGATCGTATTGTCCGTCGGGCATACCCTTTGCGCGCATTGCGTCCGTGATCAATGACAGCTTATCCGCAGGCTTGTTCTTGATTAAAAGCCGCATCGCGGGTACGGATACGTGAATGGTGTCCGCGATCAATTCGCAGTTGAGTTCGTCCATGAGCATCGCCGTACCGACTACGCCGATTTCGCGGTGATGCAAAGCCGATTGCGCGTTATACGTGTGCGTAACGTTACTTGCGCCGACGGAAACCGCCTTTTCGATATCCGCGAACTTCGCGCCCGTATGTCCGATCGAAGCGACTACGCCGAGTTCTTTTAAATGCGCAACGAGCTCCGCAGCGCCGTCCGTTTCGGGCGCAAGCGTTACGATACGGATCGAGTTCCCACTCGCCGCATAGTATTCGTCGAATACGTTGACGTCGGGTTTTGCTACGTATTCCAAGGGTTGCGCGCCCTTGTACTTAGCTTCGATGAACGGACCTTCTAAATGCACGCCCGCTACGTACGCGCCGTTTTCGGGATTGCTCTCGCGGTATTCCTTGACCGCCGCAAGCGCCTTTTTGATGTTTTCGGGGCTTTGGGTCATCGTCGTTACCAAGAACGTCGTCGTGCCTTCTTGCGCGACCGTGTTTGCGATCGTCGCAACGTCCGCTACCGTACCGTCCATGCCGTCCGAACCGCCCGCGCCGTGGATATGTTGATCGACAAACCCGGGCAATACGATCGCATTTTCGGGAAGCTCGATCACTTCCGCGCCTTTTTCTGCGCAACGGGAAATTTTTTCAATTTTTTCGTCAAAACAAACCGTCGTCTTTTTTAAGCCTTCTCCGTCTACGTATACGGTTGCGTTTTTAAAACATTTCATTGTTTTTCTCCTTTGCTTTTAACGGGTTTTTGCTAACGACGCAGCCGCGATACTTTGCCCAACGCGTCTGTTCTTTTCATCGGGAAGCCCGATATCCAAGCCCGCAAATTCGGGATATTCCGCCGCGAGCGTTTCCTTGCAGGTAGCAAGAATGATATCCCCGCCTTTGCCGCCCATAACACGACCGAGCAACAACATGTGCTTGATGTCGTAGAATTTCGCATAGAACGGAATGGTGTGCGCCAAATACACGCCGATATCTTCGTAAATTTGCTTTGCAAGCGGCTCGTCTTTGTCCATCATCGCTTGTACGACTTTCAATTTTTGCGCGGGCGTTAAACCGTCTTCAAAAGTATACCCGCCGTATTCCGCAAGCTTGATGACCGCGTTTTGCGAGAAATATTTACAGCCTACCCCAAAGTCGCCGCTCCATTCGTCTTGCATTGCGTT
>JAFVRU010000099.1 GCA_017504065.1 Clostridia bacterium | reverse complement strand
GTAGCGGATGCAGAAGATGTAGAAGTTCCTAAAGAGCTATCTCTGGTTATAAAAAATGAAGAAATAGAAGCTGAAAGGAAACCATCTTTCTTCGAGCGTTTATGGAATAAGGTAAAAAAGTTTTTTCAAAACTTCGTACATAATATTATAGCCTTTTACATGCGGATGTAAATCATCGCCAAAATGCACCTGTTTCAAGGTTTTGCCGTCTGATTCACAAAGCGCGCCATGGTAATTGATATATACTGTAGCATACTTCTCGCACAGGCTTCTTATAACGTCGTTGATTTTTAAAATTAACTCCGAACGAAAATCGCTTGTGCCGAGCGGCAATACAGACGCCAACCAAACCTGCACCTTTGCCTTTTGCGCTTGTTCTAAAACAAAACGGTAATGAACTTCCATTTCGCTAAGCAATTTCTGCTCGTCTTCCGCCGCGATCTCTTTGCCGTCTTTCATTTGATAATACAAAGGCGAAGTGTCGTTAATCCCTGACGCAACAATCGCAAGACGTGGGTTGAGATCTAAACAATCCGACTGAAAGCGCTTTACTAATTCCGAAAGTTTTTCCCCGCCGATACCACGGTTGACAATGAAGCCGTATTCACGAAAATACATATTCGTTTCAAACGCTTCCGTGATGGAGTCGCCTATAAACAACATATCGACAGGAATAGAATTTACTACGATTTGACTGTTTTTACGATTAAACTCTTCACGTTTTCCCGTGTGAGTTAAAAAAGTTTCGCCGTTGGGATAATTGTCTTTTACAAACTGCTCAAATTTTTGCTCGTCTATGGTTTTCATAATAGTTCCTTTCATTAAAAAAACTCTTCTTCTAACATTGCGCAAAGACAATGATATACGGGCAAGTGTAATTCCTGTACCTTATACGTTTCCGTTTCGGGTACGGCAATCGTACAATCGGCAACCGTCTTTAATTTACCGCCACCTGTACCCGTCAGCGCTATGCTCGATATACCTTTCGCCTTTCCGACCAAAACGGCGTACAAGCAATTTTTGGAATTCCCCGAAGTAGACATTGTAAGCAAGCAATCGCCGCTTGATCCTAAGCCGTATAACTGCTGCGCAAAAGTCGCGTCCCATGATTTATCGTTTGCAAACGCCGTCATTACCCCCGTTTGTGAATTGAGAGAATAAGCAGGCAACGAACCTTCTAATTTTTCACAAAGGTACGCGCCGTCCGCGCCAAACGCTTGCAAATTCTCGGCAAACTTCTTATCGATCGGACGGTATTTTTTAAAGCTTTTTAAAAGCTCCCCAACAATATGTTCGCTGTCCGCCGAACTACCGCCGTTACCACACGTGAACACCCGTCCACCGTTTTCAAAGCAGCTTTTTAATAACAAAAAGGCTTTTTCTATATCCGTAAAACAGTCTTGTAATTGCGGATATTTTTCTACCAATTCTTCTAGAATCTTTTGCGTACTTGCTTTCATTGTTAATCCTCCAAAACGGCAACCGAAATCGCCGCGATATCGCCAATATTTTCGCTTAATTTTGCGGGTACGATTTGACAAACTTCATAGCTATTTACCAAAGCTTCGCGTTTCAGTTCCTTTTGCATAGCAGGAATCAGCAATTCACCCGAGCGCATAAACACGCCACCCAACACAATCCGTTCGGGATTCAGTAAGTCGATCAGTAGACTCAATCCCTTGCCGAGCATTTCGCCGCTTTTTTCAAAAACACTTTTTGCGAACGCGTCGCCTGCGAAAGCAAACTTGCTTAATTCTTTCGTTGTTACTTTTTCATAGCCGCCAAGTGATTTGATACAATCAGGCATTTGCTTTTCTTTTTTTGCCATTCGTATCGCAAGGCGAGTAATACCGCCTCCACTACAAAAGCTCTCAAACGAACCGATTTTTCCATAGCCGATCGGACCGCTACGGGAAAGGCGGATATGACCGACCTCTCCTGCGTTTCCGTTCGTACCTGCATACAGTCTTCCGTCTAAAATAAAACCTGCACCAAGTCCTGTGCCAAAGGTGAGAAACACCATATTTTTCGCACCGATACCTGCGCCGAATTTCCATTCCGC
The DNA here is from genome assembly GCA_017504065.1 of Clostridia bacterium. Classification (GTDB taxonomy): domain Bacteria; phylum Bacillota; class Clostridia; order Christensenellales; family Borkfalkiaceae; genus Scatosoma. Next base: position 138 of record JAFVRU010000099.1, on the reverse strand, counting down.
AACGGCACAAGCATTTGCATCGTTTTCAAGCCGAGCCGCTACACCGTATTGCGTTCGAATATATTCTACGATCGCAAAATTCTCCCATCCCGGTAAATTAGGGGGACAAAGTATCGTACCTGTAACGCTATTCAACGG
>JAFVRU010000098.1 GCA_017504065.1 Clostridia bacterium | reverse complement strand
TTGTCACGGTGTATGCGGTTCGATTTCAAGCTCATTCCGCAAGCGGATTTGGAAGCGCGGCTCAAACACGTATTCGACCAAATCGGTAAAAAATACGACGCGGAAGCGGTTTCGGCAATCGCTCGTGCGGGCGCGGGGAGCGTTCGCGACATGCTTTCGCTTGCCGATACTTGCGTTTCGTATACGACGGGAAAACTCACGTACGCGGACGTAACGACGGTGCTCGGCAACGCCGATTTCTCGGCAGTCGCAGGGCTGTGCAAGGCGATTTTGCAAGGGGAAGCGGGCAATGCGTTTGAAAGAACGGAAGCCTTTCTCGCCGCGGGTAAGAGCGTGGGCATGCTCTTGTAAGATCTGTTGAATTTCTTCAACGCCTGCGCGGTAGCGAAAACCTGTCGGGACGGGAAGAATATCTTGGCGTTTCCCGACGCGACGTACGAAGAAGTGCTTGGGATCGCAAAGGAAACGGACGGACACCGTTTGCTTCGGGTAACGGAAATTTTTGCGGGAGTGGAAACAGATTTGCGGTATTCCACGTCGCCGCGCGTCTTATTCGAAACGGCGGTATTGAAAGCGAGTATGCCGTCGTCCGACTACGATATCGAAAGCTTACTGTCGCGGATTTCCGCGCTTGAAAAACGGCTTGCAAACGGCGTAGTTGCGGTCGCGCCCACGGTAGAAGAAAGGGTCGAGCCGTTGCCTGCACCGTTGCCTGCACCGTTATTCGAAACGGAAGAGTACGGAGCGCCCGAAGACGAGTACGCTCCGCCCGAATTAGAACCGCCGCCCGAAGAACCGACGTTCGGCGGGATACCGTTCGAAGCGCTGCAGCGGAAAGAAGAACCCAAGCCCGCTCCGCCGACTCCGCCAAAAGCGGTGAAGCTCGCGCCGAAAGGGGATGCGAAAGCGACGTTCGGGTTGTTTATGCGGACGATTAGAAAGATCGCAAAAAGCGGGGTGTTGATCACCCTTTGTATGGATTTGGACAGCGCGTACGACGGGGACGTATTCGTCCTGTCTACGGAGAGCGATACGGTGTTCCGTTCCCTGACGAAAGAAGCGCATTTGGGCTTGATCGGACAAGCCTTGCAGGAAATCGGGATTGCGGACGGGGAGTTTGACGTTCGGCTTCGCGCAAAAGCGTCGGATTCCTTTCAAAAGAGCCTGAACGAGTTAAAGGAAACGTTCGGCGGCGTACCTGTGGAAGTCAAGTAAAAAGATAATAAAAAAGGAGATAAAAATCATGGCAGGATTTAAAGGTGGAAACAACAATATGCAAAACTTAATGCGCCAAGCGCAAAAGATGCAGGAAGAAATGGAAAAAACTGCGGAGTTGTTGGACGATTGGGAAATCGTCGGCACGGCGGCGAGCGAAGCGGTGGTAGTTTACATGAACGCGAAAAAGATCATCAACGGAATTGAGCTCGACGAGAGCATCGTAGATCCGACCGACGTAGAAATGTTGGAAGACTTGATTATGGCGGCGATTAACGACGGGTATGCGAAAGCCGACAAAGTATACGAAGAAAAGATGGGCAGATACGGCGATATGGGCTCGCTTGGGGGAATGATCTAACCCATGGAGATCTTTATTGAACCGATCGGGAAACTCGTTAACGAATTTTCCAAACTGCCGGGGGTCGGCAAAAAAACGGCGCAACGCTACGCCTATAAAATTATCGATATGCCCGAAGCGGAAGCGCGCGCTTTTGCCGAAGCCATTTTAGGCGTGAAACGCAAAGTCAAATACTGCAAGATCTGCGGGAATTTCACGGAAGAAGAAGTTTGCGGGATTTGCCGCGCTCGGGACGCGAGCTCGATTTGCGTAGTCAAAGAACCCAAGGACGTTGCGGCGATTGAGAAGCTGCACGAATTCAAGGGCGTGTATCACGTGCTCCACGGCGTTATCGATCCGTTGTCGGGGATCGGGCCGAACGACATTCGCATTCGCGAATTGCTTGCTCGGTTGCAAGACGGACAGGTCAAGGAAGTGATCGTGGCGACCAATCCCGACGTTTCGGGGGACGCTACGGCAATGTATATTGCAAAACTCGTCAAACCGCTCGACGTTACCGTAACGCGTTTGGCGCACGGGATTCCGATCGGGAGCGAGATCGAATACACGGACGAAGTAACGCTGACGCGCGCTTTCGTCGAAAGAAATCAAATGTAAGGAGTAAATTTATGAAAGTATCCGTATTGGGTTGCGGGCGTTGGGGCTCGTTTATCGCTTGGTATCTTTGTAATCACGGGCACGACGTATATTCTTGGGGACCGGAAGAAGACTATTCGTATAGAGTTTTAAAGGAAACGGGGAAGAATGAGTACGTCAATTTAGACGAACGTATTCGACTGACTTGCGATTTGCAAGAAGCGGTCGAACACGCGGAAACGATCATCATTTCCATTTCGTCGCAGGGCTTGCGCGGGTTTATTCAGCGTATCAAAGCGTATGACGTTTCGCAAAAGTATTTCGTGCTTTGCATGAAAGGAATCGAAGTGCAAACGGGTTGCCGTTTGTCGGAAGTTTTGACGGAAAACGGGATCGATCCGCAAAAGATCGCCGTTTGGGTCGGACCTGGGCATATCCAAGCCTTTACGCAAGGCATTCCCAACTGTATGGTCATCGATTCTGCGAATGCGGAACTGAAAAAACGGCTCGCCGACGAATTTCGTAGCGATTTGATCCGTTTTTATTACGGGGAAGATTTGATCGGAACGGAAATCGGCGCGGCGGCGAAAAACGTCATGGGGATCGTTGCGGGCGTTTTGGACGGTTGCGGATTCGCTTCGCTCAAAGGCTCGTTGATGTCGCGCGGGGCGCGGGAAGTGGCTCGGCTCATCAAAGCGATGGGCGGGAACGAACTCTCCGCGTACGGGCTTGCGCATCTCGGGGATTATGAAGCGACGTTGTTTAGCGAGTTTTCGCACAACCGTATGTACGGGGAAATGCTCGTGAAAGAAGCGAAGTTTGCCAAGCTCGCGGAAGGCGTACC
>JAFVRU010000097.1 GCA_017504065.1 Clostridia bacterium | reverse complement strand
CGACGCATTGGATAAACGTGATTACTTTCGGATGTTCCCCGTCGGACGGACGGAGCAAAACGCCGTTCGTCGGGCCTGCCGCGTTCATCAAACGTTCGAGTTCCAAGGACGTAATGACGTCTTTATTATCGTTATAGCCGTATTCGTTAAAGTTGTCTACGCTGATCGGTTTGAAGCCCGTCGCAACGACGATCGCGCCGTATTGACGTTCGATAAACGAATCCTTTTGTTCGTAGTCGATTGCGCCGACTCCGCAGAATTTTTGACAAATACCGCATTTGCCCGTTTTCATTTTAATACATTGCGTCGGATCGATCACCGCTACGTTGGGGATCGCTTGCGCAAACGGGATATAGATCGCAGGACGGGTGTTCAAATTCATGTTGAATTCGTTCAATCCTTTCTTGGACGGGCATTTTTCCATACAAATCTTACAGCCCGTACATTTCGTTTCGTCTACGAATCTTGCTTTGCGACGGATCTTGACGCTGAAATTCCCGACGAAGCCTTTCACTTCTTCCACTTCGGAATAGGAAAGAATGTCGATTTTTTCGTGTTGCGCGCAATCCACCATTTTCGGCGTTAAAATACAAGCCGAACAGTCGAGCGTGGGGAACGTCTTATCGATTTGCGCCATTCTACCGCCGATCGTTGCGTTCTTTTCCACGATATCGACTTCAAAACCCGCGTCCGCGATATCGAGCGCGGCTTGAATCCCCGCGATCCCGCCGCCGATGACGAGCGCGCGCTTTACAACGGGGCTTTCCCCTGCCATCAAAGGCGCGTTGAGTTTGACCTTCGCAATCGCCGTACGAACGAGAACGACCGCCTTTTCGGTGGCTTCGTCCATGTCCTTGTGAATCCAAGAACAATGTTCACGAATGTTCGCGATCTCGACCATGTACGGGTTCAAGCCCGCTTCTTCCGCCGCTTTGCGGAACGTCGCTTCGTGCATTCTGGGCGAGCAAGCGCCGATGACGATGCCCGTAAGGTTATGCTCTTTGATCGCTTGTTTGACAAGCTGTTGTCCGTTTTCGGAGCACATGTATTGGTAGTTCGCCGAATAAACGACGCCCGGTTCGCTCTTGATAACTTCCGCTACCTTTTCCACGTCCACCGTTGCCGCGATATTACTGCCGCACCAACAAATAAAAACACCTATTCTTTGCATTTTCTATACTCTCTTTTTTTAGATTTTCTTTTTTGTGCCTGTGGGTTACTTGTTATACTTTCTATACGCGCTGACCAAAAGTTGTTGGGGAATGAATTCGTCCACGATCGAGGGAATATCTTCCGCTTTCAGCCCGTTCTTACCTTGCGCTCTGACTACCGTATCGCGTACCGCTTCCACGACCGCCGCTGGAGCGACGCCACGCGGGCAACGTTCTACGCAAGCCATACAGGAAAGACAATTCCAAATTGCGTTACATTCCAACAATTCGTCAATTTTTCCTTTTGCCAACATGGAAACGAATTGATGGGGTTTGATATCCATGTCTTGGAACGCAGGACAACGCCCCGAGCATTTCCCGCATTTCATACATTTCCGTACGTCCGTGCCGCTCAACCGGTTGAGATTTTCTATCCGTTCTTGTTTCGTCATGCTTTCACCCCCAACGCTTCGGCGAGAAGCTCCGTAAAGTACTGCACGGGCAACACGCCGCCGCCGTTGACTTGCAGGTTATACAAGCAAAGCGGGCAAGCCGTGATCACGAGTTCCGCGCCCTTTTCTTTTGCGCTAGATAAGACTTTCTCGCTCTTTTTCTTCGGCAATTCGCTGTTCTTGAGCGATACGTACGCGCCGCAGCATTCGTTACGGAACGGATATACGACGGGCGTACCGCCGATCGCGCGAATGAAATCTTCGATGATTGTCGGATTTTCGGGATTATCGAACGCCATTACGCCGCTCGGACGGAGCAATAAACAACCGTAGTACGCGCCGATCTTTTTATTGATCGGGTTGACGACCGCTTTTTTGATCGCGTCGAATCCGACGACGTTTTTCAACATTTCCAAATAATGAATAACTTCCGTTTCCCCTTTGTAGGGTTCGTCAAACTTGGAATAGTTGTTCGCGCGGGCGCAGATATCGCCGTTTGCTTTCATATCTTCGTTGACGCGTTTGATTACGTTATGACAAGCCGAGCAGAGCGTCAACAGTTTTCCGCCGTTGCGTTTTGCGTATTCCAACGCGCGGACTGCGGACAATTTCGTCGCGATTTCGTCCGTACCCGTCGGATACACCGCGCCGCAGCATTGCCAATTTTCGATTTCTTCCATTTCTACGCCCAAAGCGGTCGCGCAAAGACGGGCGGTTACGTCCAATTCTTTGGCTTTCCTTTTCAGCGTACAGCCGGGATAATAACTGATTTTCATACTCTTTACGTTCCCTTTCGTATTATTTTTGCGGATACGCCATTTCTTCGGGTCGGAAGACTTCGTCGAATTTTTCCGCCGTCAAGAACCCGAGCGCTACGCAAGCTTCTTTCAACGAGATGTTTTCTTTATACGCTTTCTTTGCCGTCTTCGCCGCGTTTTCGTAGCCAATGTACGGGTTGAGCGCCGTTACCAACATCAAAGAGTTGTATAAGTTGTGTTTCATCTTTTCTTTGTTCGCTTTAATACCCGTTACGCAGTTCTTTTCAAACGACGTAATCCCGTCCGCAAGCAACCGTACCGATTGCAAGAAATTGTAAATGATGACGGGCATGAACACGTTGAGTTCGAAATTCCCCTGCGACGCGCCAACGCCTACCGCGACGTCGTTCGCCATGACTTGTACGGCAACCATCGTCATCGATTCGCATTGCGTCGGGTTGACCTTGCCCGGCATGATCGACGAACCGGGTTCGTTTTCGGGAATGAAAATTTCCCCCAACCCGTCTCTCGGACCACTCGCGAGCCAACGCACGTCGTTCGCGATCTTCATCAAGTTACAAGCGAGCGCTTTGAGCGCGCCGTGCGCGAATACCAGCTCGTCTTTCGAAGTCAAAGCGTGGTACTTGTTCGCTGCCGTAATAAACGTTTTGCCCGTGAGTTCGCTGACTTGCGCCGCAACTTCTTCTGCAAACCCCTTGGGCGCGTTCAAGCCCGTACCAACCGCCGTGCCGCCGAGCGCGAGTTCTTTCAACCCCGCCGTCGCCAACGCGAGCTGCGCCTTGGTCTTTTCGATCATATTCGTCCAACCGCTGATCTCTTGCGAGAACGCGATGGGAACAGCGTCTTGCAAGTGCGTTCTACCGCTCTTAACAATCCCTTCGTTCTCCGCTTCTAAACGCTTCAACGTCGCGATCAACGTATCCATTGCGGGGAACAAATCGTCTTCGATTGCAACCACCGCCGCAATGTGCATTGCCGTCGGGAACGTGTCGTTGGAGCTTTGGCTCTTATTAATATCGTCGTTGGGGTGCAAAAGCTTCTCGCCTGCGATTTCGTTGCCGCGGTTCGCAATGACTTCGTTCGCGTTCATGTTCGATTGCGTACCGCTACCCGTTTGCCATACGACGAGCGGGAAATGCCCGTTGAGCGCACCCGAAATAACTTCGTCGCAAGCCGCGCAAATGGCGTTCTTCTTGTTTTCGGGGAGTTTCCCGAGCTTCCAATTCGCAATCGCCGCCGCTTTTTTCAAGATCCCGAACGCGCGGGTGATTTCACGGGGCATGACTTCCGTACCGATACGGAAATTTTGATAACTTCTTTGCGTTTGCGCCGCCCAATATCTGTCTGCTGGGACTTGCATTTCGCCCATTGTGTCTTTTTCAATACGGTATTCCATGTTCGTATACTCCGATCCTTAAATTTCGATTTGCGCAATAACGCCTTTCAAGACTTCCGCGCTGTGTTTCATTTTTTCGAGTTCGTCGGGCGCAAGCGTCGGGGTAAGCGTCGTTACGATCCCTTCGTTACCGATCGCGCAAAGCGTGGAAAGCGCTACGTCGGAAATGCCGTATTCGCCGTCCAATACCGTCGAAACGGGCAAAATGGTATACGCGCTCGAATAAATGCTGTTGACGATTTGCGTTACGCAAGCCGCGATGCCGTAGAACGTCGCGCCCTTGCCCGCGATAATTTGACCGCCCGACTTCTTCACGTATTCTTCCACTTCTTCGTGCGTATACGGCGTTACCGTCAAAACGCTCTTATCCGTCAACGTCTTTTCATATTCTTTCAAGGGAATCCCCGAAATGTCCGCCGCCGACCAAGCCACGAACGAGCTGTCGCCGTGTTCACCCAAAACGTACGCGTGGACTTGTTTTTGGTTGACCGAATACAATTCCGAAAGGCGCGTTCTCAAACGAATACTATCCAGCGTCGTACCCGTACCGATAACACGGTTTTTGGGCACGCCCGTGATCTTGCAGAAAACGTACGTGAGTACGTCTACGGGGTTTGCTACGAACAAATACAACGCGTTAGGCGCGTATTTTACGATTTGCGGAGCGATACTCTTTAAAATATTTACGTTGGTTTGCGTAAGGTCGATACGGGATTGCCCCGGTTTTCTGCCTACGCCCGACGTAACGATGACGATATCCGAATCCGCCGCGTCTTCGTACGTACCGCAATAAATCTTCGCCGGCGAAAGATAGGGCGTCGCTTGTCTAATGTCCAATGCTTCCCCTTGCGCTTTCGCTTCGTTAACGTCGATCAATACGATCTCCGCAACCGAACCCGTCGCAACCAGCGTGTACGCTACGGTTGCCCCTACAGAACCTGCACCAATGATAGTAACTTTGTTGTTCATAATATTTCTCCGTATGAATTTTTTCGTTCTATTCTTCCGCCCCTGCGGATAAGCGTGAAAAGACGCAATACGCCTTTTATACTTCATTATTATATCATATTTTCTTCCCGTCGACAAATACTTGACGGCGTATCCGCGCAATTTTCAATCGCTAAATCGATAAATTTTTATCTTTTCCCGATTTGTTGGAGTTTTTATACGTGTTTTCCGTCGTTAGGAGTAATTTTTAAAAGAACAGAATACGCTCCACTTGCTTTCGCTCGGTCGGTATGACAAAAGAACGATCGCTTTATGGAGTCTATTGGATAGAAGAAACCGAAATCTACCATGCAGCATAACCGTTTGTTTTGGTTTAAGAATCTTTCACAACCAAGCCCCGCCGTCCAAAATTTGGACGGCGGGGCTCGCCTATTTTTTCATGTTATTGGTTGCTAGTCCTTTGGTTCGCGATCTGTTCTATGTTTTGTTTTGTCAGGACACCGTTTTCGTATGCCTGCGTTAAGGTATAGAACTCCCCATCGTATAAAACGGTAATGCGATTGCCGTTTGCATAATGGAATTCATGTTCCGCAACTGTTTCCGTCCATAACGCTTCGGTGTATTGCATCTTTGTTCCCGTCAACATCGCAACGAGAGCTCCGCTCGGATACTCCCCGTAATACGCTATCAGCTGCCCGTCGCCGCCGTCGGGATTTTTCTTCTCAAACATATCGATCAACAACGCTTGATTTTCCTGCATTTCGAGCTCCACGGGAATTTCCGTTTTTCCATAGTCGTAAAGCTCCCAAACGTAATGATAATCGTCGTTATTTTTCATGGTAATTTCAAATTTTATCAACTTATTATTACGGAAATAATATGCATACGTGCCCGCACGAGCTCCCGCATGCACTTCAAACCGATAGGATTTTGTCGAGCTGTCATACTCCAATAAATGAAAATCCTTTTTATACGACATCACAAACGAAATTCCGTTATCTTCGATCGACGTCATAGAATACTTGCTCCAATACGCGGATTCTTCGGTGAAATTCATATACTGTTCAGCCCCGTATACGTAACCGAATGTTTCCCCTTTTTCCGTAGTCCCGTAATAACGACCGTAATATTGAACGTCGTTCTTGTAGCAATATCCGGCAAACGCAGTCTCCGTATTATAGATACGCTCATATACCCGATCTCTTTCCCAATAAGGACCTGTAATCGCGATCGTTACGTTGGAAAGCGCTTCCGCCGTAAACGCCGCGTCGTATTCCGTTTGAGAAACCCGATACGAATCCTTTTTACAGGCAGGCGTAAAAAGGACAGCCGAAACGGACAATATAAGCGTTACAAAACCCAAAACACGCTTCTTCATCGTAATCTCTCCTTTCGCTTTTTTTATTACACTATTCCCATACTACTACTTTTCCGTCAACGTAATGCCAATAATTCCCGCTCTCCAACGGCTCTGTTTCGCTATACCAATATACGGGACAATTCGAAGAATTCCACTTACTCGACCAACCGCTCGGCTGGCTCGTCGCTTCGCAATAAATAGTCAATTTGCTACAATACGCAAAAGCCGCCTTATCAATGCTTGTTACGTGATCGGGAATGATGATGTTTGTCAATTTGTCGCAATATTTGAACGCAGAATCGGCGATACTTTCCACTTTTTCTCCAATCGTGATACTCGTCATGCTACTACATTCGTAGAACGCTTTAATGCCAATACTTGTTACGCTGTTCGGAATTGTTACATTCTCCAAATTTTTGCAACCATAGAACGCAGGCGTACCGATACTTGTTACGTAATCTGGAATGGTAACCGACGTTACTTCTTTATCAATCAAACTCATAATCTCACAAGTTGTTGCCGTAGACGCGAACGTGAACGGCGACATTTCCGCATTGACCGTCCATTGCGCGTTGATCCCTATTTTCTTTGTAATCGGCTGTGAAAAATCGTAATCCCAACCCGCGAACGTATACCCCAATTTAATCGGAGTTGTCGTCGGTTCGGTCGCCAAAGCGCCTTCTTCGATCGTTTGACTCTCCACGGCAGAACCGTCTTTCGTTATAAACCAAACCCTATACGTCGGTTTGCGGCGGAGCGTTACCGTATACGTCGTTGTCTTGCCGTCCACCGTTTCCAATATGTAAAACGTATTATCCCCTTCCGCCAAAGGTACGACCTTCGTTTCGTACACTTTCGTTCCGTTTGGATCGCTCGCTACTGTATAGCTTGCGTTGCCGTTCACTTCGATTTCATTTGCAAACGAGAAATCCGCCGTTGCATTCGAGAAAGAAACTTCGCTTGTTACCGTCGTTCCGCTTACTGTGAGCGTTTTAAACCGTATTTCGTCTTTGTCCTTTTCCCCACCGCAAGCCATCGCGCTAAACGCGAATATTACGCTAAAACATACCGCCGCTAAAACTTTTCTTTTCATAGCACTTTCTCCTATATTTTTATTGTAACATACCTTGGCTAAAATTGCAAGTATTCGAGCGCAAAAAAAAGCCCTGCTTTTACGCAAGACTTTCAGAGTTTTATTCTTCGGAGAGTGCTTGAAACAGCAATACTCCGCCGACGATGAGCGCGACGATACCGCTCAAAATAAAGATGGGCGTAACGACTTTGCCTTGGTGGAATAAAAACAGCACGCCGACCAGTATCATACCCGTAGGCACGGTATAATAACAAACCGTGCGCCAAAGCGGATTGCAACGGACGTGGCGTTTGAGTTTGTCGTATAAGAGCAAAATCCCAAACACGAGCAGAATTGCCGAAACGACGTACAAAACCGCCGAAACCGCCGCCCAACCGCAAATGATGATCAATCCGCCCGTAATCACTTTCACGACCGCAGGCGGGAATTGACGGGAAAACAGATCTACGACGCCGACGACGATCAACCCCGCACCCGCGATGGTCATGAGCAAGCTAATAAAATTCCCTTTCATCACCATGAGTAAAATGCCGATCCCGATCGTTAAAAGCGCCGTAATGATCTTTTCCGATTTTTTCATAGATACTCCTTTTTTATACGTGGCGGCGAAGAATCCCTATGCGGACGTATTTTTTGGAATACCGTTCCCGCGCCCGAGCGCAAGGATAGGGTTCTTCTTTGCGACAATAGCCGCAAAATTCGTAATCCCCGCAACGATCTTCACCCGCTAAAATGCTGTCGTACCATTTGACTTCGTCAAATTCGTCTTGTTGTTGTTTGTAATCCATAACCGTACTCCTTATTAATATGCCGCGCGACAAAAAATTATGCGTGGCGCGTTTATTCTTTGACCAAGTATTTTCTCAACACGGGATACACCGTTTTTGCCATGCGGTAGAAGCCCAAATCGTTAGGGTGAATCCCGTCCACCGTACAGGCGTCGCGTTCTTCCGTACCGAATAACGTTTTCCCGTCGATAAACGATACGTTTTCATCGCCTTGCGCAACCGCCTTTTGATACGTTGCGTAAATCACCGCTTTGCGCTCGTCTGCATTCGGGTCGTTGTCGCAGTCGGGTTTCGTAATAAACACAATCGGCGTTTGCGGGTGCTTCTCTCGGAGCGCTTGATACAACGGATAATGCGTGCGTTGTAAATGCTCCGCATTCCCCGCATTGTGATCGTAATCAATCACGTACACGGACGGATCGAGCGAAGCGAGATAGTCCACCATGCTCTTTTCCCCTTTCGCACTACCCGAGAAGCCGAGATTGAGATATTCGGTATTCAACCAACGGCAAACCATCGATACGTAATCGTTGTCCGAACGGGAAGCGCAGCCCCCCTGCGTAATCGACGAGCCGTAGAACAAAACGGGCTTTTGGTACGTATACGGGCGCGGCGGTAAAATTTCCGAGCCGTCCTTGACCCCGACAAAAAATTCCACTACGCCGCCGTATAACGGGAAGTATAAATCGACTTCGTGCATACCTTCGCCCGGCAAATACCGAATCCCGTCGAACGAGATTTTGCCGCTATCCGTCGAGTAATACACGCCGTCTTTCGCGACTTCCCCTTCCATCGGGTTTAAAATATTTTTCCAAATCGGGGAGTATTTCCCCGCGTATTTCCCGTCGGAGCGAATGGAAAACCCGAAACTGCCGACTATGGTCATATGTTCCATTATATCCTGATTGGGCACTACGCATTTGAGCGCGACGTAGGGCGAGTTTGTCTTAAACCGCAAACGTCCGCCCGCCGTGCAGTAGCACAGATACGGTACGCCTTCCCCAAGATCGGGAGAATTCGCCACTTCTTTCGTCATGCGGCGATAACGGTTTTCGTTTTCCGCATACGTTACGCCGTGCAGGGCAAAGGGTTGTTCTTTCGCGTTAAGCCAACAAATATCCGTTTCGGTAATGACGGTATAGGCTAAATTTTTATCAATATCGGCAATATTCATCTTTTTTCGTCCTTTTTTCGTTGGCATTATTATAATACTTTTTTTGTGTAAAGTCAACGTTTTCAAGGAATATTTTGCCGTGAGCGTTAGAAAAGCCGCGACAGAGCGCCGCGGCTACGCGATCGTATTCCGACGTTCTTCTTTGCAACGCAAGGTTGCAAAGCGTGAACCGAACTCCCCTGTCTTTATCCAAGCAGCGCCTTTTCCGACTTCTACCCGTTACCCGAACCGAACGCGAGCGTTTCGCCATTCGTTCTTGCGGGGAATACTGTATTGTATGAAAAAAGCAGGTAAAAAAGTACCTGCTTTGAAAATTTCTTTTTAAATTCTGGTTACGTGTAAGCCTGCGAGCACTTCATTGTACTTCTCTTTCGTGAACGAAACCTGTTCCGCCGTCATGACCCGCGCCGTACCCGCGGCAACGCCAGAGCGTAAAATTTCCGCAAGCGGAGCGCCCTGCTCCAACTTGATCGCCGCAGCCGCTACCATCGCGTCGCCTGCGCCGACCGTGGAATTGACGGCTACGTTCATACTCTTGCAATGGAAGTTTTCCTTGCCGTCCGTAATCACCGCGCCCTGTTTGCCCAAGGAAAGCAATACCCGTTTCGCGCCCCGATCCAACAATTCGTAGCAACCCGCAAGCATATCTTCCTTACTCGTCAACTGTCTGCCGAGCGTGTTTTCCAATTCTTCCATGTTCGGTTTGACGAGATCGACTCCGTTCGTCAAAGCGGAATACATTCTTTGTCCCGACGCGTCCGCAATGATCATCGAGCGTTCGTCCACCGCTTTGGCAAGCTTGCCGTAATGTTCAGGGTCTAACCCGCGGGGTAAACTGCCCGACAATACCGTAACTTGGCTTTTTGCGGAAAGCATGCGCACCAAGCCCAAAACTTCGTCCGCCTTTTCGCCCGTTACCGCTTCGCCGACGTCGTTGACTTCCGTTAGCATCGAACGGCGGTCGATGAATTTGTAGTTTTCACGAACTCTGCCCTTATTCCAAACGAACGTAAACGGTACGCCTTCTTTATCCAACGCGTTTTCGAACATGTAGCCGTTTTCATTGTACATCAGCCCCGTCGTATACGCTTCGCAACCGAGTCTTGCCGCTCCGATCGCAACGTTCAACGCTTTCCCGCCGAACGAAACCGACTTGCGTTTTAATACGTTCGTCTTTCCGACGTTCAACGCGTCGACTTCTATCGTAACGTCCATACAAGGACTCATACAAACCGTTAAAATCATTTTCTCTCCTTTTCGAACGTTGTTTACTGCATTCCCCAAGAAAAAACCGTCCTGAAAACGAACGGTCTATTTCTTTTACATGGAAATCATTTGCAACGTTTCATATAACTCATAATTAAACGTTTTCTTCATCGAGACGGCTTCAATAATGTCCATATCGATGATCTTATTATTCCGAATTCCAACGACGCGGTTACCGATGCCATCGTTCAACAGGCGCACCGCCTTGTTCCCGAACTGCGCAGCCAACATTCTGTCTGCCATCGACGGAGAACCGCCGCGCTGTACGTGCCCGATACACGTGGGACGTACGGAATATTCCGTGCCGCTTTGTAACTTCTTTGCGAAATTGTCCGCGCTCATAACCCCTTCGGCTACGATGACGATATTCGAGTGTTTCCCGTTTGCGCGAGAGCGGTTGATCCGAGCCAAAATTTGTTCCAAATTAAATTCGATTTCAGGCACAACGATAATCTCCGCGCCCGAAGCGATCCCGCTATACAACGCGATATCCCCGCAATGTCTGCCCATAACTTCCACAACCGAGATCCGTTCGTGCGAAGTCATGGTATCGCGGAGCTTGTTGATAATGTCCAAGCAGGTATTGACCGCCGTATCGAAACCGAGCGTATAATCGGTATATTCCAAGTCGTTATCGATCGTACCGGGAATCCCGATCGTAGGCACGCCGTATTCTTCGCTTAAAATTTTCGCGCCGCGGAACGAGCCGTCGCCGCCGATAACGACCAAGCCGTCGATCCCGTTCTTTTCGAGCGTGCGAACCGCTTGCTGTTGCCCTTCTTTCGTCATCATTTCCATGCATCTTGCCGTACGCAAACGCGTACCGCCGCATTGCACGATATTTGAAACGCTACGCATTTCCATCGGGACTACGTTGTTTTCAATAAGCCCTGCGTAACCGCGTTCGATACCGTATACTTCCATACCGAAATAAATCCCCGAACGAACTACTGCGCGAATCGCCGCGTTCATGCCCGGCGCGTCGCCGCCGCTCGTCAACAATCCAATCCGTTTCATCCTAACTATTACCTCTTTTCGTTCTTCTTTGTAAATAAACTCCGTTTATTGCCTATTCTATTATAGCAAATCTTTGAGAAAAAACAAGTGTTTTTAAAAGGATTTTTGTTTTTTTATAACAATTTTATACAACTTTCCGACAAAAAGCTAGACAACTCCGCCATGAGCGCTTTGTTGGGCGTTACCCGTTGCGAGCACAGCATCTTCTTCCCGTCTTTCACAAAATACACTTGCGTTTCGCCCGAATAAAACGACAACGTTTCCAACAATTCTTCCACGTCCGCGTCGTCGAGCTCCGTAACGTTCAACCATAACCGCTTTTCCGCGTCCGTCTTTTCCTTGGGTCGAACGGGCTCGGTTTGCGCAAACGCCTGCTCCGGTTTACGGGGCGTCTTATTTTCTTCCAATTCGTACTCCGTCATTTTATCCACGATAATCACGGGCAGTTTTTCGTCTTCGATACTGATTTTTCCCGAAAGCGAAACGACCTTGTCCACCACGAGAAAATCACGGATACGTTCGTATACTTTCGGGAAG
The DNA here is from genome assembly GCA_017504065.1 of Clostridia bacterium. GTDB lineage: Bacteria > Bacillota > Clostridia > Christensenellales > Borkfalkiaceae > Scatosoma. Next base: position 1,154 of record JAFVRU010000097.1, on the reverse strand, counting down.
CATACGCATTCGATCGAGCCGTACAAATCTTCCACGGTAACGAACGCCATCAACGAACCGCTACGCGTTTTGAGTTTCTTGAACGCGGAAATCATACCGCCCATGGTAATTTGTTGCCCGTCGGCAATTTCCGCGTACGTTTTCCTGCCCGTTTCTTCGTCTTCTTCGTATTCGTTCAGCATGGAGCAGTTGAACGTCCTGTCCTTGAAATACGGCAAAAACTTTTCAAACGGGTGTCCGCTGACGTATACGCCGAGCACGGATTTTTCCTTGGACAGCCGTTCCATAGTGTCGTATTCCGGCAAATTCGGAATCGCGATATCCAAGCCCTGTTCTTCGACTATACTCCCAAAAAGCGAAATTTGCGCTCCCGATTTTTGCTTCTCCACAGCGTTTGCGCGTGCCAAAGCGTCTTCGTATACCGAAGCAAACGCCTGACGGGTATAGCCGAACGAATCGAACGCCCCCGCATAGATCAGGCTTTCTACAATCCGTTTGTTGACGTATTTCGCGCAACGGGAAATGAAATCGGAAAAGTCCTTAAACAAACCGCGATCTTCCCGTTCCCGTATTACCGCTTCGATGGCTTCCTGTCCTACGCCGCGGAGCGCGCCAAGCCCGATCCGAAGTCCGTTCCCTTCCACCCAGAAAATCGTCTTGGAGCGGTTGATGTCGGGCGGTAAAACGTCGATATTCTTTTCTTTCATGTACATAATGTACTTGGAAACTTCTTCGATTTTATCGATACGGTCGTTGAGAATACCCGCCAAAAATTCCTTGGGATAGAAATGTTTCAAATACGCCGTACGGTACGCGACTACCGCATACGCCGCCGCGTGCGATTTATTGAACGCATACGAAGCGAAACTCTCCATATCCCCGAAAATCTTCGCCGCGACTTCGGGGGGAATCCCCTTTGCCGCGCAACCCGTAATCCCTTCCGCGGGCGCGCCGTAGATGAACTTGTCCTTTTGTTCCATCAGCTCTTTTTTCTTCTTCTTTGCCATGGCGCGGCGAACCAAGTCCGCTTGACCCAAGGAATAGCCCGCGAGCTGTTGGAATATTTGCATAACCTGCTCTTGATATACGATAACCCCGTAGGAGTTCTTCAAAATCGGCTCTAAATACGGCGTATCGTAGACGATCTTTTCGGG
>JAFVRU010000096.1 GCA_017504065.1 Clostridia bacterium | reverse complement strand
TGCTTGTTTATTTATTATTGTAGCCATTTTTCACCTAATTCAATTTCTAAATATATTTTTTGTTTATGGGGTTTTTACGACCACATGCCCAAATTGGGTTTGGGGCGTGAGAAAACCGTGATTTCTTTCCCTTCGAAAACTTCTTTTGCGTTTCTTGCAAAATCTTCACAGGTAAGTTCTCTATCTCTCAAAATGGTTTGCGGAATCGCAAACTCCACTTCGTACAGCCAAGGTCCTGTATACCCTACTTTTTCAAGCGCGGATAAAATCTTTTTCCAGTCGATCTTCCCTTCTCCGGGAAGCCAATGCCGTTCATTGACAAAATCGTAATCGGAAATATGCGTTGTAATCAGCCTATCTCCTACCGCCAAAATAAACGAGTCTCCTTCTTCTTGCAATAAATGATTGCTATCAAAACAAACTTTTAATCTATCGTCGACCGAAATCAACCGCAAAATCTCTTTGCTTGTATTTCCCAAAGAAACCCTACACATATCTTCTACGGCAATAACCGCCCCATATTGATCGGCGAATTCCGCTAAAATCCGCAGGCTTTGCTCTGCGTTCAGCAGCTTATTCTCTCGTTCGTTCTGATCAAACGGTCCACAGCTTGGATGTAGAATAAAAATTTTAATCCCGATCGCCGAGCCTTGCAAAATAAGTTCTTTATACGTTTCAAGAGTATAATTTCGCACCGTCGCGTCCGTAGCAGAAATATCTAACGTTCCTTCAGGATAAAACGGGAAATGCAACGACCAAAGCTCCACTCCATATTTTTGAGCTAATCTTGCTACTTCCTTATAATCGAAATTTTCGTAGTATCTTTCGGATATCTCCATTTTTGTAATCCCGTTTCTTTGATACTCCGAAAAAAGTTGTTCATTGAGTTCTTTTCCGCAAGACGATAAACCGAGTTCGTATTTCATAATCTTCTCCTATTCTCTCTTTGATTCTTTAAAACGTGTCTTCCAACCATATCGGCTTGATATAAAAAAGCTTCTTCAAATTCTCACGATTGGACAGAATCTTCACGCTTTCTAAAAGTTCTAAATTCTCTAAGGAATATCTACCCAAAATCGCTGAAGAAAAAGCATTTATATCCATTTGTATATCCGCTTTTCCGCCTTTTTTAACCACTCTCTCCTTGCCAAACGAAACGGTGTATGAGCCGTTATTCCAAGGCGCATAAGTATCGCCGACAATTTCGATACAAACCTGTCCTTCGCCGTCTATTTTTGCGAATTTTAAGACTTCTTCCACGTCTACGACGCGCGTTTGTCCGTTATTTTTTAAACTGTGCACCGAGTCTTTGTCTTTTCTTCCCCAACCGCCCGTACTGTCAATAAAAGCGGAAATGTCTATTTCTTTGGGCAATTTTATGATCACGCGGTTGCAATACTGTTTTTGCTTTTCAAAGAAAGACAAACAGCCTTTCAAGCCCGCCATGGTCGTATACCAAAGCGTTTTGACTTCCAAATCCTGCGTGCCGTCTTTTTGAATCGCTACAAAATCCATATACCCATCGGGGATATTTTCGTCGTTATAATGCACGTATGCGCTTCTGTCTTGATACGGCACACGGTTCTTATAAAACAGCTTCCATTGCGTTTTATTTTTCACAACGGCTAAATTTTGATTGACAATAAACTGCGCATACACCTTTTCAATATCCGCTCGCATGCGATCCGAGCCGTCGAAGTAGACGTTCTTTCCGTATTTGGGAACAGATAATCTTTCTACGGGCACGTTCCAAAACGCATATTCCGCGCTTGCGTCATATCCGAACTGCCGATAATAATTTTCCGCAAACGGATATAAATGCGAAAAAATATAGCCTGTTTCACGCATCTTTTCAAACGCTTTTATAAAAATTTGTTTGATCGTTCCTTTATACGGACCATTGGGATCGGATACCACGCCGCCCGCACCGCACATTTTACAGGTTTTACCGTCAAAATATATGGTATGTCCGCTAAATTCAATCGCCCCGTACAGCTTATCCC
>JAFVRU010000095.1 GCA_017504065.1 Clostridia bacterium | reverse complement strand
TGCGCATGATCGTCTTAAAGGTGTAGGATTTAAAGAAGCCCAAAAATCCGTCGCCGCTGTCGTTGAAGAACAGTTTGACGTATTTCATTGTAAAGTTCCCGTTATCGTCCGTGAAGGCATAATAGAAGATGATCAGCAAAGGGATCACGACGAAAAACGCCAAGAACAATCCGTAGGGGATTGCCAGCAGCTTTCGGGAAAAATGCGGTTTTGCTTTCGCGTTCGTCATTGTTTGTTGCCCTCCGCAGGTTTTAAGGTCAAACGAATTTTCTCTTTCGGAATGAGCAGGCTCACGCGGTCGTTCTCGTTCCAAAGATCTTCACACGCCAATACGTAGTCTTCTTCGTTGTCCGTACGTACGATATAGCGGTAATATTCACTCTTATAGATCAAGGAAATAATATTCCCTTGGGCAGCGCCTTCGGCTTCCAAGTTATCGCTCATCGTGATATCATGTAAACCAACTTCCACGTTGACTTCCGTATCCGTCAGATCGAGCTGTTCGCCTTTTGACGTGATCAAATATCCTTCTTCGTCCAAATGACTGCCGGGGTAGAGTTGCGTAACGTCGCATTCGTATTCCCCATCTCCAAATTCCACGGTATTGCGTTTTGTGATCACGCCCGTGAATTGATTGACTCGGAAAATCTTTTTCATAACGTGGATTCCGTCGGGCTTGATCGAAAGACCGACCGTCGCGCCGACTTCGGGAGCGCTTGTGCTCTGGATTTCGATTTCGAACCGTCCGCATTGTACAAGGATTTGATAATGTATGCCTTTGAAAATAACGGACGTAACCTTGCCGTTCAATAGATCGTCGGCAGGGGGCTTAATTTTGATGTCTTCGGGGCGAACGACGACGTCCACAGGCTCGTCTTTTTCAAATCCGCTATCCAAGCACGGGAACGTCTTGCCGCAGAACCGTACGGATTTGTCTTTGGGCATAACGCCCGTGAAAATATTGCTTTCGCCAATAAAGTCGGCAACGAACGTATTGTTCGGTTCGTTATAAATTTCTTCGGGAGTACCGATTTGTTGAATAACGCCGTCCGCCATAACGATGATCGTATCCGACATCGTCAAAGCTTCTTCCTGATCGTGCGTAACGTAAATGAACGTAATGCCGAGCCGTTTATGCATCGCTTTGAGTTCGAGCTGCATTTCCTTGCGCATTTTTAAGTCCAACGCGCCGAGCGGTTCGTCCAAAAGCAAAATTTTCGGTTCGTTGACGATGGATCTTGCAATGGCGATCCGTTGCTGTTGTCCGCCCGAAAGGGTAGCGATGCTCCGCTTTTCAAACCCCGCCAAATCGACGATTTCCAAAGCTTTACGCACCTTTTCTGCAATCACTTCCTTGGGAAGTTTCTTATATTTGATCTTTTCATTGCCTTTTTTATCGACGTACGTCGTTTCAATGCGTTTGAGCTTCAAGCCGAACGCAACGTTTTCGAATACGTTCAGGTGGGGGAATAACGCGTATTTTTGGAATACGGTATTGACAGGGCGTTTGTTCGGCGGTAAATCGCTGATATCTTCGCCGTTTAACAAGATTTTGCCTGCGGTCGGCAATTCAAACCCCGCGATCATGCGCAAAGTCGTCGTTTTTCCGCAGCCCGACGGGCCGAGAAAGGTAACGAATTCCCCTTGTTTTACGGAAAAGTTCATGTTTTCCACAACCGTTACGCCGTCAAATTCCTTGCGGACGTCTACGAGTTCGATAATCGCGTTTGCAGTTTGTTCTTTTTTCGTTTTCATAAAATTTCTCCCGAAACTTCTTTTGTTGTCTTATTATAATATTGTAGGCTTAAAAATTCGGCGGAGTGGAGATCCACAAGAATTTCGCTTTATTTTTGCCTTTGTTGAGAATGGAGTGCGGTTTGCTTGCGGGATAATAGAACGCTTCGCCCTTTTTACAAACGTGTTGTTTGTTGCCCAAACAAACGGCGATCTTCCCTTCTAAAACGTAGCCGAATTCTTCGCCTTC
>JAFVRU010000094.1 GCA_017504065.1 Clostridia bacterium | reverse complement strand
GAAGTGGTAGAGGGATCTTACAAGGGTTGGGAAACCGTGGTCGGGTATTCGAAAAAATTTGAAGTTTTTGGCAACGAAACAAAAATTAAGTTTCTTGAATTCTCGGTTATGAATCTTGTTCCTTACGTTTTGGTGCTTGTTGGACTTTCTTGCGCGGCTACGTTGCGTAAGGCTAACAACCCGACCAGCGCTTGGATTGGCGCGGTTTGCTTCATCGCTGCGGGCGTATTGTTCTTTATGGCTCCCAACTTCTTGCAATTTGGGGAAGGGCTTGAAGGAGCAGAAGCAAGTGATTTTGAACTTGCGAGCGGCGCAATGCTTGCGGCAATCGGTTCGATCATCGCTGGCGCAGCTTTGGTTGTTTCCAACCTTATGAACAAAGGCGAAACGGCTTCCGCTGAATAATTCAAAACAAAATAGAAAAATCTCACGGTCAGCGCCGTGGGATTTTTTTGTATAAAAATACCCCGCCTGTTTTTCAGGCGGGGTATGCGCTTTTTGGATTAACCTACGATCAAGTTCACGAGTCGTCCTTTGACGATGATGCACTTTTTTACCGTCTTGCCTGCGATCAGCTCCGCAATTTCAGGATATGCGCAAACGGTCGCTTGCACGTCTTCGTTGGAGAGTCCGGACGGGATCATCATTTTCGCTTTGATCTTGCTGTTGATTTGTATTGCGTATTCCGATTCGTCCTTGACGAGCGCCTGCTCGTTGACGGTCGGATAGCTTTCTTCGAATACGGAATTCTTATGCCCGCAAACTTCCCAAAGTTCTTCGGTGAAGTGGGGGGCGAACGGCGCGAACATGCGCAACAGATCGTCGATACAGTTTTGATAGAACGCCATATTTTTTTCTTCGTTTTCCGCGTCGTATTTTTGCAACGCGTTTACGTATTCCATGAGCCGCGCTACGGACGTGTTGAACGAGAAGACTTCCGCGTCGCGAATAATGCTCTTTAACGCATGGTTTTTCGCGTAATCGAGTTCTTTTTCCGCGCTCTTGATTTCCGTATACCCGTTCGACTCGTTTTCCAAGGATTTCCGAACGAGCCGTTCGACGCGGTCGGTGAATTTCGCAATGGATTTGATTCCGTCGTCGTTCCAAGGCCCGCCTTCGGTATAGCTGAAACCAAACATCAAATACAAACGGAAGATATCCGAACCGTATTCGTCGATATACGTATCGGGGGAAATGACGTTGCCGTGCGATTTGGACATACGGTTGCCGTCAGGTCCTAAAATAATGCCTTGGTGCACCAAACGTTTGAACGGTTCGCCGAAGCGGATATAACCCATATCCCGCAACGCTTTGGTGATAAACCGCGCGTACAAAAGGTGCATACAAGCGTGTTCCGAACCGCCTACGTAGACGTCGACGGGGCACATCTTGTCGGCAATTTCAGGCGAGAACGCCTGCTTGTCGTTGTGCGCGTCGGGATAACGCAGGAAATACCAGCTCGAGCAAACGAACGTATCCAACGTATCAGGATCTCTCGACGCCTTGCCGCCGCATTCGGGACAAGTGCATTTCATAAACCCTTCGTGGGCAGCCAAGGGGGATTTTCCCGTCGGACGGAATTCCACGTCATAGGGGAGTTTTACAGGCAAATCCTTTTCAGGAACGGGTACAACGCCGCATTTCGGACAATGGATCATCGGGATCGGAGCGCCCCAATATCTTTGACGGGATACCGACCAGTCGCGCAAACGGTAATTGATCTTTTTACCGCCTTTGCCGATCTTGGTAAGGTGTACGGCAATCGCGTCGCGCGCTTCGTCGCCCGACAAACCGTCGAATTCGCCGCTGTTGACCAAAATTCCGTCTTCACAGAAGGGGAGTACGGTTTCGCCGCCGACTTTTTGAATGACTTGCGTAACGGGCAAGCCGTATTTTTTTGCAAACGCGTAGTCGCGTTCGTCGTGCGCCGCAACCGCCATAACCGCGCCCGTGCCGTAGGAATACAGTACGTAGTCTGCAAGATAGATAGGCAGCTTCTTCCCTGTCAAGGGATGCGTCGCGTACGCGCCCGTGAATACGCCCGTCTTTTCGCGGGTAGTGGACAAACGGTCGATATCGTTCGCTTCGGAAGCGTACTGTACGTAGGCTTCGATGTCCGCCGCCCGATCGGGGTGCGCCGCTTTCAGCTTGTCCGCGAGCGGGTGCTCGGGCGCTAATACAACGTAGTTCACGCCGAATACGGTATCCGGTCTAGTCGTAAAGACGGTAATATCGTCGCCCGTTTCGCATTCGAAATGAATTTCGCAGCCCGTCGATTTGCCGATCCAATTCTTTTGCATAAGTTTGGTCTTTTCAGGCCAATCAATCGTATCGAGATCGCTGAGCAATTCTTCGGCGTAATCGGTGATTTTAAAGAACCATTGCGTCATATCCTTGCGGAGTACAACCGAGCCGCAACGTTCGCATTTGCTATCGATGACCTGTTCGTTCGCGAGCACGGTTTCGCAGGAAGGACACCAGTTTACAAGCGCTTCTTTGCGGTAAGCGAGTCCTTTTTTATAGAGCTGCAAAAATAACCATTGCGTCCATTTATAGTAATTTTCTTCGCAGGTTTTGATTTCCGCAGTCCAATCGAACATTGCGCCCATATTCCGAAGCTGTTGTTCCATCGTTTCGATGTTCTTTTCGGTGGAATCCTTGGGGTGAATTCCCGTTTTAATCGCGTAATTTTCCGCAGGTAAACCGAACGCGTCGAACCCCATAGGTTGGAACACTTCGTAACCCTGCATCTTTTTAAAACGGGCGTACGTATCCGTAGGACCGTAATTATACCAATGCCCGACGTGCAATTTTGCGCCGGACGGATAGGAGAACATTTCCAAAACGTACAGTTTCTTGTCCGCATTCTTCTTGTTGAATACGTTGAGTTTGGATTTCTCCCATTTCGCTTGCCATTTGCTTTCTACAGACTTCATATCCATAATGCAACACTCTCTCCTTGCGCGGATTCCCGCGCGCATACTACGTTATATATACAAAAATGCATATTGATTTAGAGTATTATAAAGCATTTTCGCTTGCAAGTCAAGCGATTATGCCCGCATTAGTGGAAAAACGCCGAATATCTTACTGAAAGCGATTGACAAGGAGAATGCGCTATGATACAATAAAAGAAAAGGAGTGATTACCATGGACGATTTTGAACAACAACCTACGCAACCGATGGATTTGGCGGAACAGCGCAGACGGATGTCGTCGTTGCTTTGCGGATTACAGTACAAAAAACTTATCAACGGATGTATTTCTATCTTGGCGGGGGCTATGTTTCTTTTTTTACCGCTCGTTTCCTTTTTAGGGCTTGCGGATATCTCGCTTTGGGATCTGGGTAAAGACTATTTAGAGAATCGCAGCGGTGAATCGCAGACGCTATTGGAAACGTTGTTGAGTTGGAACGGAAAAGACGCGGTGCTCGGTAGCGTCGGGATTATCGGTTCGTTGCTATTCGCGTTTGTCGTAACCGTTTTAGGGGTGATGGACGTGCTTCGCGGATTGATTTCTATTTTAACCAACGAAAAAGCAAAAATCGATCAATATCAAGGCATGGGGCTTCCGTATGCGAACGATCCCACGGTAGTAAGATATCTTAACGGTATACAGAGCGATAAATATAAAAACCCCGTATCGATTTTGATTGGCGCGGCAATATTATTGGCGTTCTTCTACGTTCCGCCGATATTATATTTGCGGTATATGAAACAAAACTTGTTTGCGATTCAAGAAGCGCAAGTCGTGCTTTGGGCGGTCGTTTGGTTGGTTTACATAATCAAGATTTACGTTAGTAGTTGGTACGTCGTTAACAGACGGGAAGATATGAAGCTGCTATTAGGAGTTTTCGGTAAGGACGGATTGAAGCTCGTTTAAACAATTTTTGCCGATCGATAAATAATTTCGGATTTGCAACATACAATAATGTTGTGGAAGAAATAACGATTGTGCAAAACGGCTTTGACGGCTTATATATGTCTTATCTGTACGGCAAGGTTCGGGAACGGTTTTCTTTCCTGCCGTCTACGTGCAATTTGGAACGAAACGGGGACAGTACGGCGATCGAGTTTAAAACGGAGCGCGCCTACTGTCCTTACGTACGTAAATTCACCGAAGAACACATCGCGGATATCATCGCCGTCGGATACAAATACGAATTTTTCGAGAAACGCCTGCGTTTGCCCTTGCTTTCCGACTTAAAAAAGCGGTTGTTGTAT
>JAFVRU010000093.1 GCA_017504065.1 Clostridia bacterium | reverse complement strand
TGGACGTTCCGATTTACCGAAGGGGATTTTGGGCGCAGGAAAGCCGCATGGCTGAAAAATTTAACGGAAACCTATTCCCGATAACGGAAAAGTTTATAAAAACGCAACGTGGAAAAAACGTTGCGTTTTTTCTTTTGTATGCAGTATAAAAAACAGTCGAAACAGGAAAACTAAAAGGAAAAGGGGGGCTAACTATGAAAAGAATAATCAAAGCCGCTTGCGGCGTATTGGCAATCACAACGGCGATTGGGTTCGTCGGTTGTAATAAAGGCAAGTCTTCGGGCGCAGTCAAACTCACCGTTTGGGTTTCGGAAGCGGACAGGGCGTTCGCGAATTCCGTCATCGAAGAATTTAAAGCGAAAAATCCGGACAAGGAATATCAGTTCACCGTCGATATTCAGGGCGAAAACGACGTCGCGACGCGTATACTCAACGACGTAGAGAGCGCGGCGGACGTATTCTCGTATATCAACGATCAGACGAGCAAACTCATCAACGGCGACTGCTCGCGCGGATCGCGGGCGAACGGTTGGAACGGATCAAGCGCGCCAATTCCGCGGATTCGATCGATTCCGCGACGGCTACGGTCAACGGGGAAGACGGAGTCTACGGAATGCCGTATACGGACAATACCTTTTTCCTGTATTACAACAAATCGGTGCTGACGGAAACGGACGTAGCGTCCTTGGACGGAATTTTAAGCAAGTGTAGCGCGGGCAAACAGTTCGCGTATCCGATGGCGGACGGCTGGTACAGCTCGGCGTTTTATTTCGGGAAAGGCTTGGGCTTTGAAGTAACCTATAACGATCATCTTGCGGAAACGTCCATCGATTGCGATTTTGACAACGCAACGGGTGAAGCGGTTACGCAAGCGATGTGGAGCTACGTCAAAGACAGTCGGTTTAAAGCGGACGCGAACGACTCGAAGATCGCGGCGGGCTTTAACGACGGCTCGATCGTAGCGGCGGTTACGGGGATTTGGAACAGAACGACCATTCAAAACTACTTGGGTGAGAATTTTGCCGCGGCGAAATTGCCGACGTATACGCTGTATAAAGGCACGGCGGACGAAGAACAAACGCAGCTCGTATCCTTTGCGGGGTATAAGCTGATGGGGGTCAACAACTACTCCAAAAACAAAACGGACGCGATGGATTTTGCGGAGTTCTATTGCAGCCGTGAAAACCAAATCAAGCATTTTGAATCGCGGGGGTTCGTGCCGACGGACGTGGAAGCGCGCGCGGACGAGCGAGTGCAAGCGGACGTTTGCGCCAAAGCCATTACCGAGCAGTTAAAGCATAGCAAAACGCAAAAGAGCGTACCGTCTACACTTTGGATTCCCTTGGAAGGCTTGGGGAACGCCATGATCACGGGCGCGCAAAGCGGAAGTTTTGATTTAAAAACGCAGTTGAAGGCTTGCGTAGCCGCGATTGAAAAGACGACGAATTGATAAAACAGGACAGCCGAACGGGGGAACGTAAAAATGGGTAAAAAAAGAGAACGAATCAAACCGAACGTATTCAAAAGGTTGATTTTTGCGTTTAAGGACGGGTCGTACGCGACTCGTCTGTCCTTCTTGGTGATGGGGTTCGGGCAAATCGCGCGCGGACAGCTTGCAAAAGGATTTTCCTATTTTCTTTTTCAAGTCCTGTTTGCGCTGTATATGATCTTTTTCGGCGGACGGTACGTCGGGCATTTGTTTTCGGGAAATTTAGGTAGTCGGCTTTCGGGCGAGCGTTGGAACGAAAGTTTGCAAATCTTCGAGAAAGTATCGGGGGATAACAGCTTTTTAATTCTGCTGTACGGAGTCGTCAGTTTGGTGCTGTTTTGCGTGTTCTTGACCGTTTGGGCAATGAACGTGTTCGGGAGCTATGAAAACGACGCGCGCTTGGAGCGCGGGCAGGAGCTTTCGACGTTCCGCGCGGATTTACGTTCCTTGATCAACGAGAAATTTTATATTCCGTTGCTTCTGCCACCCTTTTTAGGTTTGCTCGTGTTTACGGTAATGCCGTTGATTTTCATGGTCTTGATCGCGTTCACGAACTACGATTACGCGCACATGCCCCCGGGGAAACTGTTCGATTGGGTCGGGTTCAAGAACTTTCAAGCCATGTTCTCGCTCGCGGACGGGGCGGGGTTTGCGCTCGTGTTCTTGCGGGTGCTCGTATGGACGTTCGTTTGGGCGTTTTTCGCAACGTTTACCAACTACTTTTTGGGGCTCGTTATTGCCATGCTCATTCACAAAAAGGGGATTAAGCTCAAAGCGCTTTGGCGGACGTTGTTCGTCGTGGCGATCGCCGTGCCGCAATTCGTAACCTTGCTTTTGATGCAGAAGATCTTGGACGGCGACGGGATTTTGAATAAGATTTTGAGTACGAATATCCTATGGCTCGCCGATCAACGGTATTTCTCGCTGTTGCCGAGAACGATGATCATTCTCGTCAATATTTGGATCGGCGTACCGTATACGCTGCTCATGTGTTCGGGGATTTTGCTCAACGTGCCAACCGATTATTATGAAGCGGCAAGAATCGACGGCGCGTCTGCTCCGCAAATCTTTTTTAAGATTACGCTGCCGTATATGATGCACATTACCGCTCCGTATTTGATTACGCAGTTCGTCGGCAATATCAACAACTTCAACGTAATTTGGCTTTTGACGGGCGGTGGACCTGTCGATAACGTGTATTACGGCGGCGGATCGCAGGCGCAGTCTACCGATTTGCTCGTAACGTGGCTCTATCGCTTGACGACCGACCAAAACCCGAAATATAACGTAGCTTCCGTTATCGGGATCGTGATTTTCGTCATTTCCGCGGCATTGTCGTTGATTACGTTCAATCGCGCTTCCGCAACCAAGAGTGAAGACGCATTTCAATAAAAATACGCGCGGTATGCGCGCGGCAAGGAAAAATATGACAGGGAATTTTTTAAAAATACGCAAACACGCGTCGAATTTGTTGGTTTACGCAATACTCGTTACGCTCGGGATTTTATGGGTCTTGCCGATCGGGTATCTCGTATATACGGCATTCCGCGTAACGCCGTCTACGGGGATTATCAACACGTTGTTCCCCGACGATTTGCGGTTGGGCTTTTCCAACTTTTCAAGGCTGTTCGGGGATACGCTGTTTTCGCAATGGTTGGGGAATACTATGATCGTCGCGATCAGCTCCTGCGCGCTCACGACCGCGTTTATTCTCATGGTCAGCTACGCCTTATCAAGGCTGCGGTTTCGCTTGCGTAGACCGATCATGAACGTATTGCTCGTGCTCGGCATGTTCCCCGGGTTTATGAGTATGATCGCCGTGTATTTCATACTCAAAGCCATGGGCTTGACGAATTCCTTGCTCGCGCTCGTGTTGGTGTATTCGGGGAGCGCGGCGCTGTCGTACTATATCTGCACAGGCTTTTTCGATACCGTACCGAGAGCGATGGAAGAAGCGGCGATCTTGGACGGAGCGAGTCAACCGATCGTGTTCTGGAAGATTATCCTGCCGATGGCGAAGCCGATTATCGTCTACACGGTGCTGACGTCGTTTATTTCGCCTTGGTGCGATTTTATTTTCGTGAACACGATTATTAACGACCGAAACAAGTACACGGTGGCGTTGGGGCTGTATAAAATGATCAACGCGGAAAAGAACAGCTTTAACGACAATTTTACGGTATTTTGCGCTGGAGCGCTCGTCGTCGGAGCGATTATCGTAACGCTGTTTATGAGTATGCAAAAATATTACGTGGAAGGGATTACCGCAGGCGCGGTAAAAGGCTAACGGAACAATAAAGACGCCCCGAGCAAAAAGAGCTCGGGGCGTACGTTTATCTGTTTTTGATTACCAAGCGTTCGAGAAGCGCTACCAAGGCGTACATAATCGCGGCAAGCACGCAAAGGATAAAGACCGCGCTCATGACGAGATCGAGCTTGAATACCTGCCCGCCGTAGACGATCAGATACCCGATGCCGGCTTTGGAAACGATGTATTCGCCCATGATCGAGCCGATCCAAGCCATACCGACGTTGATTTTCAGCATGGAAATAAAATTCGGCAACGACGACGGAATAACGAGTTTTGTCAAAATTTGCAATTTCGACGCGCCCATGGATTTGAGCAATAGCAGCTTGTTCTCGTCCGTCGCCATAAATCCGCCGAGCATATTCATAATCGCTACGATCAAGCCGATCAACACGGTCATGAACACGATCGCTTCGCTGCCTGTACCGCACCAAATAATGATCAAAGGTCCGAGCGCGATTTTCGGGAGCGCGTTCAATACGACAAGATAGGGCTCTAATACCCGCCGCAGAGCTTCGCTCCACCAAAGCGCAAGCGCGACGGAATAGCCGACGGCGACGGCGATGGCAAAGCCTGCCAACGTTTCCCAAAGCGTTGTGCCAACGTGGTGGAACAGCGTACCGTTCTTATACAGATCGGCAATCGCTTTCGCGATTCGGGACGGGGAGCTCGTGATAAAAGGGTTGATCCAAGCAAGCTGAGCGGACAACTCCCACAAGGCGAGAAAGAAGAATAATATGGAAAAGCGCGCAACGTTGACGAGTATGCTCTTTTTTTTTACTCCACGCAAATACGCCAAGTGTTGCGGGGAAAACTCTCGGGTGTTTTTCATGCGTTTAACTCCTTCCAAAGTATTTCGAACCAACGGGAGAACTCTTGATTCTCGCGACGTTTCAAAGGCTCGTTTTCGGGAAAAGCAAGGGCGTGTTCGGCAACGACTTTCGCGGGGCGTTTGGACAGGACGAAAATTTTGTCCGCGACCGAAATGGCTTCGCTGATGTCGTGCGTGATGAGAAGCGCCGTTTTCTTTTCGCCGCGTATAATTTTATAGACGTCGTCGCAAACGGAAAGGCGGGTTTGATAATCGAGCGCGGAAAACGGCTCGTCAAGTAACAATACGTCGGGATCGACGGCAAGCGTTCGAATCAAAGCGGCGCGTTGGCGCATACCCCCCGAAAGCGAAGCGGGATAGTTTTTTAAAAATTGTTTCAGCCCGTATTTTTCGGCGAGCGCGAGCGCGCGGGCTCGGTGTTCGGGCGTATTTGTGCGTTTGATTTCCAAGGGCAGGAATATGTTCTTTTCGATCGTGCGCCAAGGGAACAATTCGTCTTTTTGCAACATATATCCGAACGAGCTGCCGTCCGAGATTACCCTGCCTTGCGTTGGGGTAAGCAACCCCGCCGCAAGGGAGAGCATCGTGGTTTTTCCACAACCCGACGGACCGATAATCGCGACGAATTCTCCTTCCGCAACGGAAAAGTTTACGTCTTCCAACGCTACCGTTTCACCCTGTTTGCTATGGTAGCGCATAGAAACGTTATCGAACCGTAAAACTTCTTTCATTTGCGTACATCCTTAGGTAAATTTTTATTTTGCGTAGATTTCTCCGTAAACCGTTTTCGCGTAGTCGTTATTGACGAGTTCGTTCATTTGCACGCGGCGTTCGAGTTCGCCTGCGTTTTCGATAATATCCTGCAAACGGTTGAAGCTGTCTTCCGTCATCGTCAGTTCCGTACGCCAAGCGTCGATGGCGCGGTAACGTTCGACGGACGCGGCGAGCGCGGTTTCGGAAATGCCTTCAAAGTAAGCGGTCAAATAAGGCGCGACGGTTGCGGACGGCGTTTCGTTTACGTATTTCACCGCTTTGGTAACGGCGCGTAAAAATCCTTTCGCGGTATCGTCGTTCTTTCTGATCCACGAGTCTTTTGCAATAAAGCAGGTGTAAGGGACTTCGCCCGAAGCTTCTCCGACGGAAGCGACGACGTAGCCTTTTCCTGCGGCTTCGTATTCATAAGCGGTGGGATCGAACATCGTGCAGTAATCCGCCGTACCCGCTTCAAACGCTCCGACCATCAGGTTGAACGCGACGTCGTAATTGAGCTCCAAATCCTTGCCGTCCGTCAAAC
>JAFVRU010000092.1 GCA_017504065.1 Clostridia bacterium | reverse complement strand
CGACGAGATCATCGAAGGCAAAAACAGTACAAATCGGAACGTCTTGCTCAGCGGCATCTTCTTCGTGATATAGAACGAGAACATCAACGCCCCGCCAAAACCCGCCGCGATCGTTACCACAAAACAGATCAACGTATTCTTCAACGCTTGCGGTAATACCTTTTCATGACGGAATTTGTAAAAAATCCGTTCAAAATTCTCAAATCCGTACCACTCGTACGAGCCACGGTTCGTTTCTTTGTCGATCACGTATTCCTGAAACGCCAATATGATCGAGTTCAAGTTCACGTATATGTAAAATATCGCAAACTGGATCAGCGGTAACGTGATAAGACAAATATAAAATATCAACTTCTTCCGTTTCCGTTGATTGATTGTAAATTTCTTACTGCCTTTTCTAACATCTTTACTCCTTAATAAGCTTATTGCATATTTTTCCATTCTTCTTCTGTGAAATATCGCGTGGTTGCGCGGAAGAATTCTTCTGCGTCGCGACCGTTATTCTTGAATTCCAAAGACGCTACGTTATAGCCGTCCGCTTGGAAGAACGTTGCAATAGAACTCTTGTTCTTATAGAAGAAATCGGTATTCGAGTACGGATAGATAACCGTCGAGTTTTGACGGTGCGTAATCAAGGATTGCGCGTAGTATTCCAACCCTTCGAAATCTTCTTCGGAAACTTGGTATTGATAGCCCATCGTACCGCCCGTTACTTTCGAATATTCTACAAGCGATTCATCGGTACAGCAGAATTGCAAGAAGTCTTTTGCAAGGGGAATGTACGCGGGATCGCAGTTCGCGTTGATGAACCGCAAGGTGTAGTTATCGTCGCGGAGATACGTTTTATTGTTTTGTTCTGCCGCGCGTTCCGCCGTTGCTTTCGGGAAGGGCATGAAGCCGATCTTTCTGTCGTGGCGACCCGCCGCAAGATACGTCTTTTCCATCATCTTAAACGTTGCGTCCGCTTCTTGAATCCACCAAGACCCTTCCACCAACATCGCGATATCTTTCGCGTCGTCAAAACGGCTTAACAAGAAATTATCTTGCGCGTCCGTATGCGCTACCGTTCCGTTGAAAGACGTCGGATCGTAGTAATTATTGTTGATAATCGTTTCCGCGAACTTCAATGCTCTGTAGAAGCCTTCGTGTCTGTAAATCAAATAGCCGTTCTCTTCGGTGATCTTCGTTTCGGGCATGTACGTGATCTTACCGTCGTCCGTAATCGACTCGATCAGCTTATCCGTCGTACCGTTGTACGTATAGCAAATCAACGCGTCGTCGCCCAAGAAGTCGGTTACCAACGAGTTCAAGAGCGAGTTGAAATAGAATTGATACAAGCCCGACCAGTTCATCGGTACGCAACCATATTCTACCAACTTTGCGCAAAGTTGATAGAATTGTTCGTACGTTGCGGGCAAACCGTCGTCGTACGTACCTTTCTTACCGTCTACGCCCGCCGACAAGAATTGACTGTTTTCCTTTTCGGTGATTTGTCCGTTTTCGTGGAAGAACAAGCTTCTTTGATCAAACAAATCGCGATCGTAATTCAAACCGTTGATACCTTCGTAGTGCGGCAACGCGTAATATTTTCCGTTCATATTATAATAATTCTTTTGGTGATCGGTTAATTTATCCGCAATGGATTTGGTTTCGCCGTATTGCGAAATCGGCGCTTCTACCATATCCGTAATATCCAAAACGTAGCCTTGGTATACCCAGTTCATATAGTTGACGTTTTCCGCAAAGAATACTTGGTTTCTCATCGTGGAAAGCCGCGCTTCCAGCGCAGCCGCGCCCTGCTTTTGGTTATCGACGAAAACTTGCACGCCTTTCGTCCCTTCAATCCAAACCTTATCCTTATTCGCTTCTTCGTAACGCTCCACCGCAGCGTCCAACCAGTCGTGCCCGAACCCGCCGTCGTAGTTCCATACGTAAAGCTGCGCTTTTGTTTCGTCTACTGGCTTTATAGACGACGTTTCGCCGCCGCCACCACCGCCGCCGAACACGTCTTCGTTACTACAAGCCGCCATACTCAACGCGAATGGTACGCACAACAATGCCATTAAACTTCTTTTTAACCCTTTTCTCATTTTTCTTTTTTACGTTGCCTGTAAATTAATCGCCGTAAAACGATTGGACAACGTTCTCCTTGTTGAATTTTTATATATAAACAAAACCATCGGTTTTGATTGAAAAATTTTTCTCGGATAAGATTTTTTCAGTAACGTTGGTTGCTGAAAGGGCGTACGCCCTAAAACTTTTCATCGTCTTTCTTTCCGATTTTTTGGGAAAATTCCTGTTTTCCCCATCATTATACCACTGTTTTTCGAAAGGCGTTATAACAAAATAACGATTTCACTATGTCCAAAATAACAATTTTTTTCACTTATTCGAGAAGTTTATCCTGTAATAAGAAAATAAAATTTCCTCCAACTACCGTACGGTTTGCGAACTCCTTCGTTTCGCCCGAAACGCAATCGTATAAATCGGGGAAAGGCGAGCGTTCTTCACATTCCCGCAAGAAGCGTTCAATGCGCGTCGCCGTTTGTTTTTTGAACTCGATATTCTCCGTCAGCGTTGCCGAAAACAACATCCATTCGGGTTTCGTCAAATTCGAGCCTTGAAATAACGGGAATCCGTATTTTCCCGACCGTTTTTCGTACTCGGCAAGCTCCCGATCGTAGATCGTTTGCGGGAATAGGTCGTACCCCAACAGCTTCGCCGCCATAAAATTGTATTTCATACTGAACGTATCCCCGTTCTTATCGTCCAAGAATGAAAACGGCAACAATCGGTTCGGATACGCGCTCAAAAGCTCTTTTGCTCTTGCTTCGGCGATTTCCCGATAGGGCTTTCCGTTCTCCCCGCAAAGCTCCGCAAGATCCGCAAACGCCCGAATCGCAACGATGGATTTTACCGCTAAATTACAGTTTTGGTCGATCGCCTGTAAATAATCGTCCGTGCATAGCTGATTTTCTGGAATCAAGCCCCGATCGATCAAGTATTGACACCAACCTTTCAATATCGGGTATTTTTCACGGACATATTCCACGTCTCCGCCGCTTGCCAAATACAACCGCATAATCACGAGCATATTCGAACATTCTTCCACAGGCATTTGTTGAGCGTAATCGTATATACCGCATTCCGACGACCACGTGTAGTAAGGCTCTGCCGTACTATAAAGCCGTTGCTTGTCTTCCGTAAGCGGACAGCGTACGTTGTGCCTGCCTGTTTGCTCGCGTTTGAGTCCGTACATTTGCCCGTTGCAGTAGGGGTATATCCCTGCGTCGTGCGGCGCGAACTCGTATTTCCATACTTCTGTTTTTGCAAAATCAAAAATCGGTTCTATGCTCGCCCGAACAAGCTCCGGCGCGTATAATAACAAAATCGGCATCGACGGATAGGTAACGTCTACCGTCGCGCTACATCCCCCGCTTCCGCATTCCTTAGAAATCAAAAGCGTTCTGCCCTTGCCGTCTTTGACAAGTTTATTCGCCCCAAGCGCTTGCCGATAGGACGCGTTGAGTACGTTTAAGTATGCTTCGCCGTACTTTTCCGCACGCTTATGTAAATCCCGTTCCACTCGCGCGCATACTTCGCAAATTCGAGCATACGCATTCCACGTGAAACGCATCGCGTCTATCATCGTTCTGCCGTCTGCAAAATAATATCCGCGGAGCGGTTCTCCGTAGTAGTCAATCGAAACAATATCGTCATACCCTACCACGATTTTCCCGAACGTTTCGCTTTGGATTGCCCCGTGTAAATTTTGCGCAGTAAGATACCGTTCTTCTTCGGATTGGCTTTTCCAAACGTTCTCCACGCTCGTGATCGCGTTAAAATCGGATACGGTATGATAATACGTCCGTTCCGCCGCTACGTAAAAATTCCCCCAATCCGCGGCGACTCTGTCGCCCGCTTGGTTAAATAAATGCTGACGGCGAAGCCCGAAATACGCAATTTCTATGTTACCGTACGGCATACTGTTGCCCTGCGTTTCCTGATGCCCCTGCAAACAATAACACCAGCTTTCGTGCAACGTCAGCGTTACGGCAACGCCCGAAAGTTCCGTCTTGGGGAAGATTTGATACTCCAAATAACAAGTCGGACAAGACCAAATTTCCAAATCCGTCGCAGGCATTGGTGAGAAAAACGAAACTTTTAAATCAAATTCTTTACTCGTGAACGAATACGTCGTCCGAAAAGCCGTTACGGAAATCGACGTTTGCTTGAGTTTTTCCACGTTCGGCGCGTCACCCAAGAAACAATACGTTTTCCCGTTCGCCACGATCAGACCATACGTCTTTTTCAAGTCTTTCGTCCAAAACACCGTATCGCTTCCATTCAGCTTTTCCGTATTCGACCAAACGGAAAAATATGGATCGTTTATAAACAATGGATATGCCGATAAAACACGCACAACAACACTCCTTCTGCCTTATTTGACGGCTTTTCTCCTATTTTGTCCTTATTATATCACACACCCCTTTTCCTTGCAATAGAAATTCTCCGTTTTTTTACTTCCAAGATTTTACTTTTTGATTTTTGACTCATACAAAAATCTTGAAGTAATTTAATGAAAATGTTTTTCG
>JAFVRU010000091.1 GCA_017504065.1 Clostridia bacterium | reverse complement strand
CGGGCTTTGAAAGAACAGGGAGCAAAGGTAACGTCCGTGATCGGGTTTCGTAGTCGAGAGCTCGTCATTTTGGAAGACGAGTTTAAGGCGTGCTCGGACGATTGTTACGTAATGACCGACGACGGCTCGTACGGCGAAAAAGGGAACGTTTGCGTGCCTTTGAAGAAGCTTTTGGAGCAAGGGGAACAATTCGACGAAGTCATCACGATCGGACCGCTGATCATGATGAAATTCGTTTGTATGACGACGAAAGAATACGGAGTAAAAACGATTGCGAGCATGAACCCGATTATGATTGACGGAACGGGTATGTGCGGCGGCTGTCGTTTGACGGTCGGCGGAAAAATGAAATTTGCCTGCGTGGACGGACCGGAATTCGACGGGCATGAAATCGATTTCGACGAAGCGATGAGCCGTTCGGGCGCGTATGCGGAATTTGAAGCGAGAGAGCGGGAGACTACCTGCAATCTCTTTAAAAAGGCGGTGGAATAAGTATGGCAAAGTTTAATATGAATCCGTTAAAAAATCCGATGCCGACGCAAGACCCCATGGTTCGGAACGGCAATTTCAACGAAGTAGCGCTTGGGTATACCGCGGAAATGGCAATAGACGAAGCCAAACGTTGTATCGGTTGCAAAAACCGTCCCTGCGTTGCGGCTTGTCCCGTTTGTATCGATATTCCCGCGTTTGTTGCAAAGGTAGCGGAAGGGGAATTTGAAGCCGCGTATCAAATCATCGCAAAAGATTCTTCCTTGCCTGCGGTTTGCGGTCGGGTTTGTCCCCAAGAAACGCAATGCGAAGGCAAATGTACCCGCGGAATCAAAGCGGGTTGCGAAGCCGTCGGAATCGGTCGGTTGGAGCGGTTTGTCGCCGATTGGCACAACGAGCATAGCAAAGAAGTCGTGAAAACCGCGACGTCGAACGGGAAAAAGGTAGCGGTGGTCGGTTCTGGACCTGCGGGGCTCACCTGCGCCGGCGATCTCGCGAAAATGGGTTACGAAGTAACCGTGTTCGAAGCGCTGCACGTTGCGGGCGGCGTGCTCGTGTACGGAATTCCCGAATTCCGTTTGCCGAAATCCATCGTGCAAAAGGAAGTGGACAATTTGAAATCGCTTGGGGTCAAGATTGAGACGAATATGGTCATCGGGCGCGTGATCACGATCGAAGAATTAAAGACGGAATACGGCTTTGAAGCGGTGTTTATCGGCTCAGGGGCAGGGCTTCCGAAGTTTATGAATATTCCAGGCGAGAGTTTGAAAGGCGTATATTCCGCGAATGAGTTTTTGACTCGTTCAAACTTGATGAAAGCCTATCTTGCGGACGGGCATACGCCCATTCAGCGCGGGAAATGCGTAGCCGTTGTCGGGGGCGGGAACGTTGCGATGGACGCCGCTCGTACGGCAAAACGCTTGGGCGCGGAAGTGCATATTATCTACCGTCGCGGGGAAGCGGAATTGCCCGCGCGGCGCGAAGAGATCGAGCATGCGAAAGAAGAAGGGATCATCTTCGATCTTTTGACGAATCCGACTCGGATTCTCCCGACGGAAACGACCAATCCGCGTGATCCGAGCTACGGTTGGGTCAACGGGATCGAGTGTATACGCATGGAGTTGGGTGAGCCTGACGAAAGCGGTCGGAGATCGCCTAAGGAAGTTGCTGGAAGCGAGTTTATTTTGCCTGTGGATTGCGTAATCATGTCGTTGGGGACTTCTCCGAATCCGTTGTTAAAGGCGACGACGTCGGGGCTGGAAACGCTCCGTCGCGGGGAAATTGCCGTAGACGAAGTGGGGAAAACTTCTTTGGAAGGCGTATATTGCGGCGGCGACGCGGCAACGGGCGCGGCGACGGTCATCAAAGCCATGGGTGCGGGAAAAGTTGCTGCGAAAGCGATTGACGAATACATTCGCGCGAAATAACGACAGGAAAAAACGGGGAGCGACGGCTTTCCGTTTTATCTTATAAGAAAGCAATGCTTTTTATTGACTTGCAAGGAAAAAAGTGCTAAAATAAGCGTATGGAAAAAGAACTGGAAACCGTCTTGCACGACGGACAAGCAAAAAAGGTCGGCTTTTCGAAAAAGCTGGAAGCCTTTTTGGATCGAAATTACGCAATGATTTTTGCATCGCTGATCGTATTGGCGATGTATCTTGCTACGCTTGTTCAACAAAAAGTCTATCCGTTCGGAAAGAAATTCACCGTAGCAAGTTACGATTTGTCTGCGCAAATTTGTCCGTTTATTGAACATTTATTCGACGTATTCCAAGGCAAGTCCAAACTGACGTATTCCTACGCGATTATGGGCGGAGCGGACGTAACGGGCACGTTTTTGTATTTCTTTATCAGCCCGTTCAGCGTTTTGTTTTTGATTTTTGGCGACGGAATGGTCGCGCAAGCGAGCGCGATCGTTATGGCGTGTAAGCTCATGGCGCTTGCTTTTGCGGGGACTTGGTTTGCAAAAAGACTTTTTCAGGGGATTCCCGACTATTTGTGTGTGGCGGTAGGGGTGATATACGCCTATTGCGGGTACACGTTTGTTGCGAACACGTACATTAATTGGATGGATTTTTTAATCTATTTGCCTTTTTGCGTCGCGGCATTTAAGCGGTTCGTGCAAACGGGGAAATTTTTACGGTTTTCCGTTTTGATTGCGTGTTGCATTTCTACCTGCTTTTCGATCGCCTGTTTTTCGTTTTTTACCGTTTTTCCTTTGCTCATTGCTTACGCGTTATTTTGTGTAACAAAAGAAAAACGCAGTTCGTTCATCGCGAAACTGTGCGTTTCGTTCGTCGTAGCGCTGCTTTTTGCATTGCCCGTACTCTTGCCCGCTTTATTCGCATACACAAGTAGCGCGCGTGGCGGCTCGCTGTTCGAGAATTTCTGGTACGGGTTCGCCGAAACGTCGGGAAAGGTGCATTTCGAAGCGTTTAACAACTCGTCTTTTGCGGAGCATTTTGCAAACGCTATGTATGCGAAATGGTCGTATATTTTGGCGGATTCCGTGTTTGTCGTATTGACGCTCGTATGGTTTTGCCGTCGTGGACTCAAAGACCCGTTTGCGAAATTTATGTTGGTTGCAGGCGTTTTCGTCTTGTTGCCGAATATTGTGGACGAAGCGATGCTGCTCATGAATATGGGCTCGTATATGTCCTATGCGTTGCGGTTTGGGTTCTTGACTTCGCTGTACTTTTTGGGCGGCGCGTGTTTGGCTTTGGAAGGCATTTGTTACAAACCTGCGCATTCCTTCGACGGGCAGAAGTTATTTGCGCTTCCAAAACTTTTCACGAAATCGAAACAGACGGAAAGGCAAGCGGTAAGGCGTTCGGTTGAGTCTACGGAGCAACAGGAGCAGCGTTGTTTTAAGGACGGGAAAAACGCGAAGATCACGTCGATGGTCTTTATCGTCGTAGGGATT
Source organism: Clostridia bacterium (assembly GCA_017504065.1). Lineage (GTDB taxonomy): Bacteria > Bacillota > Clostridia > Christensenellales > Borkfalkiaceae > Scatosoma. The sequence continues at coordinate 639 of JAFVRU010000091.1, read as the reverse complement.
TGCGCGGCGGTATTCCTTGGGATTTTCACGTCGTACGAATGGTACGTGGATTTCTTGAGCAACTTTACGAACGATTCGGAGATGATCGAGTCGCTAGACAGCTTCGCCGCTCGGTTTGCGCATTCCTTGGGCGGATTGGAAGTAATCGCCGTACTCTTTATCGTGGTGGTAATCGTTGCGGGCTTGGGTTTTTATTTCGTTTCCGTTCGAAAAATCAGCCCAAGGCTGCTCTCTTTCGTCTTGATGGTTGTGGTGGGGATTCAAGTGTTATTCTATAATAATCAACTCGTTATCGGGAATTTGTCCACGCAGCACGTTGCTTTGGGAAATTATCAAACGGTTAGCGCGCAGTTGAATACAATGGACGACGGGTATTTCCGTATCAAGGACTATAGCGATCGGTTGACGGCGAACGCTCCGTTTACGGGCGATGCGAATTCGTTTAGCGTTTTTTCTTCGGTGATAGACAAAGACAATTTTGCGACGTATCAACTGTTCGGGTATGCGGGAAACGGTAAAAACACGTTCAAAAGCGCGCATAATTGGGATAAAAACAACCGAAACGACGCGTTCGGGGACTGTTTTATGGGCTATAAATATTATTTCGTTCCCGAAGAGAAAAAATTGGCGTTGGATGAT
>JAFVRU010000011.1 GCA_017504065.1 Clostridia bacterium | reverse complement strand
GTGCGTTGCGATTACTTCGCCGAGTGCCGTCGCAGCAGCCGTACCTGCTTCTACTGCAGCTTTTACAGCGCCTACGTCGCCGCGTACCATAACGCTTACCAAACCGCTACCGATCTTTTCGCTGCCGATGAGAATGACGTTCGCCGCCTTTACCATTGCATCCGCTGCTTCAATCGCTGCTACAAGACCTCTCGTTTCTACCATGCCTAATGCTTCCATCATTGTTTTTGTTCTCCTTAAAATTTATTTTTTAATTTTTTTTATCGTAATTTGTCTTTGCCGAGCGCGCTCAAATGCGCAAACCATTCGATTTCTTCGCTCTGCCGTGCGATTACCTTGTGGGTAATATACAGTTCCCGTTTTTCGGCTTCTTGTTTTCCCGCTTCAACGGCAGCTTCGACCGCCGCAGCCGTACCTTCGACCTTGATCGCCATGACCAAAGGCACACGCGCAGAATCCCCCGCCGCGGGTTTGTTTTTATCGATCGCCACGACCTTTACGTCCGCGGCTTTCGCCATTTTATCGGCTACAACGATCGCCGTCGCGAAACCGAAAACTTCTATCATGCCAAGCGCCATTGCTTACCTGCCTTTAATCCGCTACGTAGCAGATCTTAATACCTTGTTGCGATACGTTGACTTCCATCGCTTCGTTGAGTTTATCGAGCGGGAAGCTATGCGTAATGAGTTCCTTAATGGGAATGTTCATTTCCCGCGCCTGCCGCAAGAACGCCATCGTCGTGGGATAGTCGTCCGCGCTGTAATCCCAAGACCCGACGATGTTGATTTCCTTATTGCACATCGCAAAGTGGGGATTGACGTTATATTCGCCGTTGTTGACAAAGAAGCCCATTTCACAGAGCCCGCCGCCGCGACGGATATATTCGTAAATGTCTTTCGCCGCCGCAGGAGCGCCCGTGCATTGGAACGCAAAGTCCGCGCCCACGCCGTTCGCTACGCTCTTGACGAGTTTTACCCGTTCTTCGAGCGTCGTCAATTCACGGAAGTTCACAATCGTTTTCGCGCCGAGTTTTTTCGCCATTTCCAAACGCTTCGGCGTACCGTCGATCGCGATAATGTGGTTCACGCCCGCCGCGCGCAATACGCTGATCATAACCAAACCTACGGGTCCAAGCCCTTGCACAAGCACTTTGGAGTTGAAATTGATCAGCCCCGTCGTGTTCGCGCGTTTCAACGCGTGTACGCATACGCAAGCGAGTTCGAGCAGCATTCTTTCCTGCAAATCGAGATCGTTGACGACGAAATACGTCGCGCCTTTCCCGCGAATGAGCAAATGCGTTGCAAACCAACCCGTGAGCGGTTGCGCGTCGCTATGCGGAATCAAGCCGAACACGCCTTGCTTGTCGCAAAGGTTCGTGTTTGCGGGATGATTACGGCAGATATGACATTCGCCGCAGCTGATAACGCTGGTAACGATCTTGTCGCCGACCTTGATCGGTTTTCCCGACGTGTCCGTTTTAATGTTTTTACCGAGCGCGATGATTTCCCCCGTACCTTCATGACCGAGCGTTACGGGAATAATCCCGAACGGATCGCCCTTCCATTCGTGTACGTCCGTACCGCAAACGCCGCAGCCTTCGACTTTAACCAAAATATCGTCGTCTTGCAACGCAGGGATAGGGAATTCCTTCACTTCGATCTTCTTCGCCGCGGTAAGCATTGCCACTTTCGCCGTCTTGGGAATCCCTGCGGACGCTTTTTTTGCTCCGCCCATTTCGCCAAGGATCTTACGAACGATGCTTTCTACTTGAGAAGATGTAATATCCATAATAGTTCTCTCCTTATAAATTTCCTTTAAATAATGCGGAAGTTATCCGACATCACGCAGCGACGGTATCTTGTAAAGCTCCGCGCGCTCGTGAGCCCTTCTCCCGTCGGACCTGCGATCGTGAACGTCGTATGCCCTTCGCCTCCGAACCCGATCCCCGCGTACGACGGAGCGTTTTTGACAAAAATCGTCGTTTCTACCGCCCGCGCAAACCGCGTCAAGTGATCGATGTTCTTGGAATGCATGTGCGCCGTATGCCGACAACCGTGTTCCGCTTTGACCGCCAAATCAATGGCTTCGTCGATATCGTTGACACGCACAATCGGAAGAATGGGCATCATCAATTCGTGTTGTACGAACGGATGCTCGAAATTCGTTTCGCAAATGATACACCGAACTTCCGGACCTACGCGTACGCCGATCTTTTCCAAAAGCACCGCCGCGTCCCGTCCAACGCAATCCCGACTGACCGTCTTTTTGACGATCCCCGTCTTGGGGTTCTTGCTTTCTACCAAAACGATATTCGCAAGCTTCTCCGCTTGTTCCGCCGTGATCTTATACGCGCCGTTTGCAAGCATGCCCGAAATGAGCTCGTCCGCGATATTCTTGAACGCGAATACTTCCTTTTCCGCAATACAGGGCAAGTTGTTGTCGAACGAGCAACCGTCGATAATATCCTTCGCCGCTTTTCTTACGTCCGCCGTATCGTCTACGATAACAGGGGGATTCCCTGCGCCCGCGCCGATGGCTTTCTTACCGCTGGAAAGTACGCTCTTCACTACGCCAGGCCCGCCCGTGCAAACGAGCAAGCGAATGTTGGGGTGCTTGTACATAATTTGCGCCGTGTCGAGCGTGGGTTTTACCACCGATGCCACGAGCACTCTCGGTCCGCCCGCTTGAGCGCAAGCGCGATTGACAAGATCTACCGCGTAGTTCGACGTTGCGATCGCATTGGGGTGTGGATTGAACACCACGCCGTTACCCGCTGCGATCATACCGATACTGTTACAAATGACCGTTTCCGACGGATTGGTACTCGGCGTAATGCTTCCCACGACGCCAAACGGCGCCATTTCGGTAAGCGTGAGCCCGTAATCCCCCGTCTTTACCTGCGCGACGATGTCCGCCGTACCCGGAGTTTTATCCGCAACGAGCATGTGTTTCGCCGTCTTGTGTTCGACGCGACCCATTTTCGTTTCGCTGACCCCGAGCGACGCCATAATCGACGCTTCTTTGCGGCAGAGTTCCCGAATCGCGGTAATTACCTTTTCGCGTTCTTCCAAGGACATAGCCCGCACCGCTTTATAACCCGCCGTAGCCGCGTCGATCGCGTCGTTCATATCGGTATATACGCCGATATACTTACGTCCGTTATATTGCGAGCCGTCCCAACTGTTTCTCGCCGCCGGTACGCCCCCATTGAGATTTTGAATGACCGCTTGGATCACTTCTTCAATTTGGGCTTCCGTCCAATTCATTGCCATAATTCGCCTCCTGAAAATAGACTTATTTTCCGAGCGCCGCAAGCACCTTGCGGGTAATAGATTCTACCAATTCGTCCTTGCTGCAGTTGCAAGTCGTAGCTTCTTCGCCGTAATCGATACCGGGATGACGTCCGGGCAAGTTCATCTTCTTGCGGAGTTCCATCAACTTCTTCAACTGATCGTTGGGGATTTCGTGTACCGCGCCGAGTTCCATCGCGTGCTTGCAGATAACTGCGTTGAATTCGACTTCTTCCATTACGAAGAACGCCTTCGTCAAGTTGCAACCAACCGTCAAAGCGCCGTGGTTACGGAGCAAGAACGCGTCGTGGTTTTGAATGTACGGATCAAGCGAATCGGGAATTTCCATCGTGGACGGAGTACCGTAATCGCAAGTAGGTACGTCGCCGATCGTCAATACCGCTTCGGGAAGAATGTATTGATCGAGATCGATATCCGCTACCGTGAACGCCGTTGCAACGGGGGGATGCGCATGAACGACCGCCGTTACGTCAGGGCGTTCGCGATATACTCTCATGTGCATCTTGATTTCCGACGAAGGGTTGAGTTTGCCTTCCAACTTCTTCCCGTCTTTGTCCACTTTGATGATCATATCCGGCGTCAAATCGCCCTTGGATACGCCCGTGGGGGTACAGTAGTATTCGTTGTCGCTTACTTTTACGGAAATGTTCCCGTCGTTTGCCGCAACGAAGCCTTTCATCCAAAGCTTGTGTCCGATTTCGCAAATTTCTCTTTTGATTTCAAATGCTGATTTCATAGTTTTGTCCTTTCCTTTATATTATTTTTTTATTTTGTCAAATTTTGTGTGTCGAGAGCAATCATATACTCTTCGTTGGTCGGGATTACGAACGTCTTAACTTTCGCTCCCTTTGCGCTGATGTCGGCGATCTCGCCGCGCGGGCAAGTTGCGTTGACCTGTTCGTCGATCTCAATGCCCATAAACGACATTTCCTTGCAAACTTCCGCCCGCAAATCCCGATCGTTTTCGCCGATACCTGCAGTGAACACTACCGCGTCCACGCCGTTCATTTCCGCTATGTAAGAGCCGACGATTTTCTTAATATTGTGTGTCAAGATCTTCATTGCAAGCTTTGCGCGCGCATTTCCGTTAGCCGCCGCTTCGCGGATATCTCTACAATCGCTGGAAATCCCCGACACGCCGAACAGCCCCGATTTCCCGTTCAAAAGCTTTTCCGTTTCGTCCGCCGTCAAGCCTTCCGCTTTCATAATATACGTCGGAATCGTGGGATCGATCGCGCCGCTCCGCGTACCCATCGGCACGCCGTCTTGGGGCGTAAAGCCCATCGACGTATCCACCGCTTTCCCGTTCACCGTCGCCGTGATCGACGAACCGTTCCCAAGATGGCAAGTGATGATCTTCGCATTCGGATTCCCGAGCATTTCCGCCGCTTTCCCCGCAACGTATCTGTGCGAAGTTCCGTGGAACCCGTATCTTCTGATTTTATACTTTTCGTACAGCTCGTACGGAATCGGATAAATGTACGCATGTTCTTGAATATCCGAATAGTACGACGTATCGAATACGCCCACGTGATTGACGTTTGGCATGACTTCCTTACACGCCTTAAAACCGCTGATTGCCGGTGGACCGTGCAAAGGATTCAACCCGACGATGCTTTCCAAATACGCGATTTCTTCATCGCCCAAAACAGACGATTTACGCAACTTTTCGCCGCCGTGCGCGAAACGGTGTCCAACCGCCTGAATCGCGTCCACGCTGTCGATCACGCCGAGCGTCTTGTCCGTCAACAGCTTCAATACGAACTCGATCGCCGCGCGATGATCGGGGAACGCCGCTTCCGTTTTATAATCGGGTTTCCCGGGACACTTGTGGGTGATCATTCCGTCAATCCCGATCCGTTCGCAGTTCCCTTTCGCCAATACTTCGCCCGTAGCCATATCAAAAAGCTGATATTTCAACGACGAGCTACCTGCGTTTACTACCAAAATTTTCATATCTTTACCGCCTTATTTTCTTTTTGCGATGACTTCGGCTTCGAATTTTTCCACTTCGTCGAACCAATCTTCTTGCAAGCCTTGACGAGCCAAGTATTCGTCCCAAACGTCGCCGATCGGCATAAACTTAAATTTCTCGTTCAAGAACATGATCTTGCTGAAATTGTTTTCGTTTTGCAGTTTTTTGAGTTCCGCATACGGTTGCAAAATCGCGCAAAGCAACGCTTTTTGCATCGAACGCACGCCCGTTACCCAAGCGCACAAACGGTTGATGCTCGCATCGAAATAATCCAACCCGATGAGCACTTTTTGATCCGCTTCGTTGCGAATGATTTCCTTGGAAAGTTCCTTGAGCTCGTCGTCCACGATGATGACGTGGTCGCTATCCCAACGTACGGGGCGGGAAACGTGCAACGCGATCTTATCATAGAACGCAAGCAATGCAGGGATCTTATCCGAAACCACTTCCGTCGGGTGATAATGTCCCGTATCGAGCAAGCAACAAATACCCGCCTTTGCCGCGTAGTTTTGATAGAACTCGTTACTGCCAACCGTATAGCTCTCGATCCCGATCCCGAACACTTTGCTTTCTACCGCAGGAATGACCCATTCCTTATCGTAGTCCGCCAAAATTTCGTCCAAGGAATTTTTTAAACGGATACGGGGCGAAAGTCTGTCTGCGGGAATATCTTTATACCCGTCGGGAATCCAAATATTCACCATACAAGGGCTACCCATGGCTTTCCCCATTTCCGCCGCGATCTTCAAACACGCTTTGCCGTGATCGATCCAAAACCGCCGCGTTTCTTCGTCGGGCGACGAAAGCGATAACCCGTCTTTCATCTTGGGATGCGCAAAAAACGTCGGGTTGAAATCCACCCCTTCCAAACCGTTTTCTTTGGCGAATTCCACCCACGGTTCGAAATATTTATACGTATACGCGTCCCGATCTACTTTGCCTTTATCTTCGCCGAGAATCGCATAGCACGCATGCACGTTGATCCGCTTCTTTCCCGGCATCAACGCAAACGCTTTCTTTGCGTCCGCGAACAGTTCTTCAGGCGTTCTCGCGCGCCCAGGATAATTCCCCGTCGTTTGAATCCCGCCGTCCAACGAATCGCTACCGTCGAACCCGATAACGTCGTCGCCTTGCCAACAATGTACGCTAACCGCGATTTCCGACAACCGCTTTATCGCCGCTTCCGTATCAATTCCGTATTGCGCGTACATCTTTTTTGCTTCTTCATATCTAGACATAACCTTCTCCTAAATTACCGAATATTGTCGTTAAATAATTTCAACCACTCGTCCGCGATGAGTTTCGCGCCCGCCGCCGTCGGGTGCACCCCGTCCGAAAGGAAATATTCCCCTTTGGACGCAGCCGCCGCTTTGTCGAGCATAGCTTGCAAAGGCAAATAATACGCTCCGTATTTTTCCGCCACCCGTTTCGCCGCCGCGGCGTATTCTTTGACAAGCTCGATCTCCGTCGTCCAAGTTTCCGTCGCCGTACCTTTCAAAACAAACGGCTCGCATACGATCAACTTCGTATTCGGCAAAACTTTCTTCGTGTCGTTGAGCAATATATCGTACATTTTCTCGTATCTTTCCAAATCCACGCCGTTTTGATTCCCGACTTCGTGCCAAATATCGTTGATTCCAATGAGAATACTCAACACGTCGGGTTTTTGATTCCATACGTCGGATTTGATACGCGCGTATAAATCCACAATGCGGTTTCCGCTGTTCCCGCGATTGATGATTTCATATTCCCCGGGGAATTTGGATTGCAATTCCGCCGCAACAAAGGACGGATACCCACACCCGTAGGAATAGATCATATCGTCGTATTCTCTAATTCTATTCGCGTCCGTGATCGAATCCCCGAAAAACAAAATCTTCATATTCTTGCTCCCTTATACTTCCGCGATATCAAACGAATTCTTAATATACTGTCTGCCTTCTTGAACGTCTTTGAGTTCGCCGCAACCGACCATTTGCATCATCATATTCCCGATCGCCGTGCTTTCCGCAGGCCCTGTAATGATTTTCTTACCCGTGTATTTCGCCGTCATTTCGTTGAGCAGCGCGTTCTTGCTCCCCCCGCCGATAATGTTCAGCGTTTGGTATTGCTCACCCGTAACTTCTTCAAGCGCCGCCAACGCTTTGCCGTAATACTTGGCAAGGTTGTCGTAAATCACATACGCCATTTCGCCTACGGGGAGTTCTTTCCCCACCGATTCGTTGATCGCGTCGATCATGCTTTCAGGCGCCATGAACTTTTGCTCGTTGACGTTGATATCGTATTCCACGGGATTTGCGCGAGCCATATCCGCAAGCTCAGGGAAGCTGTATTTGTCGTCCAATTCGTGGCGAACTTGTTGAATCATCCAAAGCCCCATGATGTTGATTTGCAAACGGAACGTTTGGTTTAAGCTGCCTTCGTTGGAATACCCCGCTTCCCTTGCCGCAGCCGACGTGTGCGCCGCGTTTTGTTCGACGCCGAGCAGCGACCAAGTCCCGCTCGAAATATACGGCGTTTGCGCGTCGAGCGGAGCAGCCAACACGGCGCTTGCCGTATCGTGCGTCGCAGGCAAAACCACTTTCGCTTTATAGCCTACGAATTCCGCAACTTCGTCCGTGAACTCCCCAACGAGCGTACCGGGCTGCGAAAGCTCCCCAAACAGTTCTTTTTTATAGCCGAGTTTTTCGATGATTTCTTCGTCCCAGGTATGCGTTTTCGCATTGACCATACCCGTCGTCGTCGCCATCGTGTATTCTTGCTTCTTCACGCCCGTCAAACGGAAATGGAAGTAGTCGGGCAAGTTCAATAAAAACTTCGCCTTGTCCATTCTCCCCGACTTCTTATCATCTAAAAGCTGATAGATGGTGTTAAACGAAGCGAACTGAATCCCCGTCTTTTCATAAAGCTTTTCAAACGGAATGACCGCATGCACTTCAGGAATGGTCGCGTCCGTTCTCGCGTCGCGGTAGCAATACACGCCGCCGATCGCTTTGTCGTTTTCGTCGAGTAGCGCGTAATCCACACCCCACGTATCGATCCCTACCGAATAAGGAACTTTCCCGACTTCTTTCGCCTTTTTCAAACCGTTCAGAATTTCTTGGAACAGCCGATCGGGATCCCAAGTCAAATGTTCCCGTCCGTCGTATGCAGTTTTCATTTCCGGTCCGTTTTGGAAACGGTAAATTTCTTCCGTTTGCATCTTCCCGTTTTCCAAGTACGAAACGATGTGTCTACCCGAAGAAGCGCCTATGTCAATCGCAAGATAATATCTCATGAGAATCACTCCTATATTTTTTCATTCTATATTATAACATAAATTTTTTCTTTTGTCTATATATGTTCGAAAGTTTGACAAAAAAATTTTTTTATGCTACAATATGAACATAAACGAGCAAAAACGAACAAAATTTTTTGCTCAAATCAAAAAAAACGGCAAAAAACGGGAGAAAAACGAACATGGCGCTCAACGAACGGCAAAGCGAGATTTTAAAAACGCTCAAACAGGACAAAAAAGCGGCGGTTGCAGACCTAGCGAAATCCTTATACGTCAGCGAAGCGACGATCCGCCGCGACCTGATCGAAATGAAGAATATGGGGCTGGTAGAACGCAGCCACGGCGGCGCGATCCTGCCCGAAAACGTGGAAGAAATTTCCATATTTTTCCGCATGGAAAAGAATGCGAACGAGAAAGAACGCGTCGCAACCAAAGCGCTCCTACATATCCCGACCTTTAACTCCGTATTCATCGACAGCTCGTCCACGGCGCTCGCTTTGGCGGAGCGTATCGATTTGAATTACAAAACGGTCGTTACGAACAACCTACAAACGGCGTTACAGCTCTCCAAAAAGCCGAATATCAATCTGATTTTGTTGGGCGGGCACGTGCATTTTAATACCCACTCCGCAACGGGCAGTTGGACGGTACGCCAGCTCGAAGATTTTTCTTTCGATTTGATGATCTCGTCCTGCGCTGCCGTTTTGGGCGGCTCGTCGTACGAACGCTCGCTCGATCAAAAGGAAATCAAACGCGCGGCGTTCGAACGCTGCAAATACCGTATTTTGCTTGTCGATCACACCAAATTCGGCGCGCACGGCACGTACAAGCTTGCGGAGCTCACTTCCTACGATTTCGTCGTTACGGACGCGCCGCCGCCCGACAGCGCGGACAACGGCAACGTAAAATTTTTGTATTGAGTTTGGAGAATTTGCTTGCTTTCTTGGAGAAAGTGTACTATAATACGGTAAAAGGACGGTAAAGGAAAACAGTATGATACAAGATTTACACACGCACACGTTTTATTCGTTTTGCTCCGAAGATACTCCCGAACAAGCGGTGGAAGCCGCGATTGCGGGCGGGATTCAAATGCTCGGCATTTGCGATCATAACTACGGAGTCGGTTGCGCTCGAACGGAGTTTTGTTACGACAAAGGACCTTGCCTGACTGCCGACTACGGCAAGACGTTGCGGCGGTATAACAACCATATCAATCTGTTAAAGGACAAGTACGGAAAAAAGATCAAAATTTTCAGCGGGATTGAAATTTGCACCCTGCTCAACGAACACAGCTACGCTCTGCCCAACCAAGCGGACGTATCCTTTTTCGATTATTGCTTGGTAGAAAATCTCGATCACCCCAACTCGCTCACGGGCGGGGATATTTTCTCGTTTGCCAAGCGCTGCGGTTGTCCTACGGGGATTGCGCATACGGATTTATTCGCGTTTATCCGCTCGCTCGGCGAAGACCCCTATCGCTATTTCCGTAAAATGGCGGAGAACGGGATTTTTTGGGAAATGAACGTCAACTACGACAGCCTGCACGGCTATAAAACGCACGATTACGTTACGGAATTTTTGAGAAGCAAAGAACAGCAAGAAATCGTCAAAAAATCGGGCGTTCGGTTGTCCGTCGGATTCGACGGGCACGTCGCGAAAGAATACAAAGCGTCGCGAGTAAAAACGGTCTGCACGGCATTGAAAGCTTTGGGCTTGCGGCTCGTCTTCGAAGACCGATAAATCTGAAATACGTGAAAAAGACTGTACCATGCGTACAGTCTTTTTTTGCGCTATTCATTTTGTCAAGTTCAAAAACAAGCTTGCCTTGTGATAATCCTTCTAAAAAGATTATTCGGGTTTCTTATCAAAATCGAGCGTCAAATCATAATCGCCGAGTTTATTGACCTTGAACCCGTTTTTCTTATATTCTTCGTAGTCGAACGCTTCCAATTCATCGATCGCGAGCTTGTGGAATTCATAGAAATTGTGCCACCATTCCCAACCGCTACCAAGCTCGTTGGACAAATACGCGTCCGCGATATCGCAAGCCGTTTGCGGAGCTACGTAGAACGCGCCCATCGCGAGTACGTTTACGCCGTTGCCTGTGATCGCTCTCGTTGCCGCAGGTAAACTTTCTACCACGCCCGCGTGTACGTGCGGACACTTGCTCGCCGCAATATGAATACCCATACCCGTACCGCAGAACAAAAGCGCGCGTTCGTAATTTCCTTCGGAAATTTCCGCTCCGACCCGGAGTCCGACTCTGTGGAACATCAAATCCGTATCATTAGGGTCGCTGTCCTTTTTTACGCCCAAATCCAGAATTTTCCAACCCTTTTTCGTCAAATGCTCGACCACCACTTCTTTCAAGGGAAACCCTGCAAAGTCCGCGCCTACTACCAAATACTTGTCTTTTACCGTTTTCATAATTTTTCTCCTTATTAATTTTTTACAATTTTCAATACGTGATAATAATAAATGGGCAATGCGCTCCAGCCGTGGCAAAGGCTGCCTGCGTCGCCAAAATCCGCCGCGCCCTTTTCCGTTTCCCAAAAACTCGTCGCGCCTTCTTGCAACATTTTTCCGTAAATTCTGTCGATCTCTTGCAGGATAAATGCGGAATATTTCTCTTTATTCACCGCCAATAACGCGTCAAAGCGGAAAATATTCATACTCAACGTATTTTCCACCCAACCGTCGTATCCGTAAGCGATTTTTTCCGCTACCGCTTGCAAATACTCGCTTGGACAAGCCCCGCAAAGCACGCATAACGCGTTCGCAAGCTGACTGTATTCGAATCTTCCCAAGTACGTTTTATACAACTGATTTTGCTCGTCGAAAAATGCGGAATGGATTGCCTGATTCAGCTTAGCGATGATGCTTTGATAATATTTCGCCTTTTCATATTCGCCTAACAGCCTGCAAAGCTCCACCGTTTTCCCGCACGACCAAGACAAAAATGCGTTTATTAAAACGTCGTAACCGTTTCTTTCTTTTTCGTTGTCGTCTTCCGAAAAGAAACTTCCGTCTAAATCGCCCGCCCATTCGTAAAAATGCCAAAGCGTTTTATCCCCAACCGTTTTAAACAGCCCGTTTTCTTGCAAACGATTCAAGAAAAACGCCAACATCTTTTCTATGGCGCTAAGCGCCTTTTTCGCAATTTCCGTATCCTGCGCCGCTTGCGTATATTCCAATACCATAGCGGGAAACGCCAAGGAAAAGGACGGAATCGTAAACTCTATTTTGGCAGGAAAGCACATCTCAAACAATCCGTCTTCGCGCTGACCTTGCAAAATCAATAAAATCGACGCGCGGGCAAATTCTAAATTCTCAAACGCATAATAGCCGCAAAGCATTTGGTTTCGGCTATCTTGAATATACATCGCCTGTTCCCGCCAAGGACAATCTTCATAATGCTCGTGCGCGCAAAGCTGTAACGTTCTGACGCTCGTTTCGTAAATCTTTTTACGCAATTCGTCTTGAATTTCATACGGCTTCACGGTAAACGGATACTCTACTTCCCATATCCCAATCTCGTCGATTTGTACGTCCGAAGCGCAATACGCCTGCAAATACCGACAGCCTAAACGACGGAACACGCCCGTAAACTCTACCGTTTTTCCATTCCCGATAAGTTCTACGCTAAAATCACGGTTACCAATGATATCCCGAACTTTACCGTCAATCAAGTGTTCCCCGAAGGTTACCCGAATTTTCTCGCCGCTTTCCGCGCGGAATTTCACCCGCAAAAATCCGCAGCGCTCTTTCCCTAAGTCATAAATTCGCTGTTTCTGATCGACAAGCTTTGCTACTACGTATTCGCCCAATCTCGTCTTTTGATTTTGCCGCAATACGAGATTTTCAAACCCGTCAACTTCTACTGCCGAGAAACGCTCCGTCGGCTCGTCCATATATCTCGTATCGTACGCATAAGAATAGCCAAGTTGCGTAGTAATTTTCTTCTGTTGATAAGAAACGTAGTCTTGATTGAGCGAGTATAACGTACGTTTATCGGAGTACGCCAATACCCCGTCTTGGGAATAAATTTTATAATATACCCCCCTAGACATTTGCACGCAAGTCGAACAATCTTCTCCGATATACCAAGCGACGATTTTGATTTGATTGTTCCCCGTTTTAAGCCAAGGCGTAACGTCCAAGGAATCGTAAACCTTATAATGCTCGTAATCGGGATACTGTTCAAACGCAACCAATGCGCCGTTAATATATACCGCATAGTCCCCTGCCACAGAGATATCCATTTTCACGAAACCGGACGAATATGTAAACTCGTCGTAAAACGTTACGTACTCATCTGCTTGCACGGGCGTATTTGCCCATATCCATTTTGCTTGTTGCATAGTTCTCACTCCTCGTTTTGATTGCATATTTGATAAAACAACCGTTTAAACGCGTCGGTATAAAACCGATACCCGAAATCGTTCGGATGATTCAAGTTGTTTCCCGATATTTCGCAATACCGTTTTCGCTTTAACAACCAAGTAAACGCTTCCGTCATATTGACAACGGACACGCCTTTCCCTTCCAAAGCGCGCAACCCGTCGATATAACGCGCTTGCTCTTTATATACCGCCTTGCAATCCGCATTGGGGATGGGCGTCGCCACAAGCACAAACTCCGTTTTGGAATTATATTGCTTGATCCTTTCCATTAGTTCGGACACGTTTTGCACAAAGGTTTCCACGGACATATCCGCAGAGCCGTCGTTCATGCCAAAAGCAATGATCGTCAAATCCACGTGTTCTTTCCCGAGTTTTTCTTCCACCGCTTCCAGCGCCCATTCCGTTCCGTATCCCGATCGGGAAACGTTGATAAACTCAACGTCCGTACCCGATTCGTCTTGCAGATACTCTATGACGGGCGTAATCCAATGCGTAAAGCCCGAAAAACCCATTTCAAAAGAAGAATTCGCCGCATTGGAAATACTGTCGCCAAATAACGCGATCTTCAATTTCTTTTCTTCGTTGAGCAGTCGTTTGGTTTCGGGCAAACATATCTTGTCCGATACAATTTTCAAAGCCGCGCCCGTTGTCGTATAATCCGCCAAAATTTGCAGTTCTCTTAAATAGCGCGGATCGATTAAAAGACAGCCTTCGATATGATACGCTTCGTTTTCGTTTGGAATCTCTTTGGGAACGTTTATATTTTTTAACCACTCGGCTTTTAAATAAGGGATCTCTTTGCTGAGCGCAACAATCCTGTTCCCCTTTCGGATATAGTCCTTATTTTCTTGCAACACTCTACCCGTTCTATCCCGCAAGACCACGTTTTGCGGAGCATCGAACGCCAGCGTTGCGCTAATTTCGCTCCCCTGTTCTACAAAAACAAGGATCTCTTCTGTTATGTAACCGTTTTCCCAAAAGGGCTGAATTTTTTTCATATTATATCACACCGTCTTCTCTTTGTCAAGAATTCCGCCGAATATTCTCCGTTTTTTTACCGGTTTTCTTCTTCCGCTAAACTCGGCATTGCTTCCGACCGTACGTCTAAATTGTTTTCAGTTTTTCTAAAAAGACTTGCATTTTCTCATCGTTAAATATATCCGCCGAGAAATACGTAAACGCGCGCAACGGCATGTTATAAACGGAGCTTCTTAAAAAAACGTCTTCTTCAAAATTTTGCGTACAAGCCGAATCCCCATACGCCCAAACGTTGATGATTCCGAGCATATATTCCAGCGTAATCGCCCGATAGTTCTCGTTCGTAAGCAATGCGCCTAAAAGCACTTGCTCGTTCATCAACAAACGGTTTGTTTGCGCAAAACAAACCGTTTCTTCCGCAACGACGTCTTCGCTGCTCCGCGCGACGCAGAGCGCGTATTCCCCGTCAAGCAGCGTTTTTTTACCGTTTTGATAGCGTTCAAACGCCGATTGCTCCAAACGAACGGTTATGTTTTTCCTTTCGCCTTTTGCCATTCGGATTGTCTCAAACGCAATCAGTTGCATTTTCGGCTCAAATCGGTTCTTGCTTTTTAAGTATATTTGCACCGTCTCTTTACCGTCGTAATCGGTAGACGTATTTTCTAAGCGTAACTGCACCGTGAAGTCAAACGTTCCCGTTCGAGTAAAACGGATATCCTTCCAAGAAAACGTCGCATACGACAATCCAAATCCAAACGGATACCGCGTCGTTACTCCGTTTGTCGTATAATACCGATACCCGACAAACTCCCGTTCCTTATAATAAATATTCGTTTTTTGTCCAAATTCGTTTCCATTCGGCACGTCGTCCAAACAAACGGGAAAACTTTCCGCCAATTTCCCCGACGGAGTGATCTCGCCGTAGAGCACTTTTTTCAAAGCTACTCCGCCGTAACTGCCGCTATAATACGTTTCTAAAATCGCCTGTACGTCATGCGCAAACGGCAATTCCACGGCGCTGCCGTTTTGCAAGATCACGATCACATTTTTATGATAGTTTTTGAGCGTTTCTATCGCCTTTAACTGTTCGTCGGGAAACGCAAGCCCCGTACGGTCAAACGCTTCGCTATCGCAATCTTCAGGCAACGATAAAAAGACCAAAACTTTATCGTAACCGCTTACTTCCGCCCTTTTATCCGTCAAGTCGTAACCGTCTATGTTATCGCAAACTTTCGCAATTTTCTCGATTTCTTCATACGGCGTCGCGAGATACTTGGTTTGCAGCTTTGCGCAACCGCCGCCCTGAATTCTCGGCTCTTTCGCGTTTCCGACGAGCAATATCTTCTCGTCGCTTCGCAAAGGAAGTACGCCGTCGTTTTTCAAGAGCACAAAGGACTCGCCCGTCATTTCCACGAGTTTTGAAATATCAATACCGCACTTTTTGGACGGAGTTTGCCCCCGACGTTTCTCATACAGCCGCAACAAACGATTGGCTTTTTCGTCTATTTCCGACTCGGAAATCCAGCCGTTTTCATAGGCGGTTTTTAATTTTCGCAAACTGTTATGCGCGTTGCCGGGCATTTCCAAATCCAGCCCGTTTTGCATGGACGGAATCAATTCGGCGATGGCGCACCAATCGGACATGACTACGCCCTGATATCCCCATTCGTCGCGTAAAATATCTTTTAGCAAATGCTTGTTTTGACAAGCATATTCGCCGTTCACCAAATTGTACGACGCCATAATGCAATCCACGTCCGTGTGGGAAACCAGAATTTCAAACGCTTTCAAATACAGATTCCTTAACGAGTCTTCGTCTACAATGCTGTTCTGCGTCCAACGCAACGTTTCCTGATTGTTGCAAGCAAAATGCTTCGCGCAAGTCAAGACCCCTTCGCTTTGCGCGCCTTTTACGAATTCCGAAGCCAAAATCCCCGTCAAATAGGGATCTTCCGAATAATACTCAAAATTCCGCCCCGCCAAAGGGTTTCTTTTGATGTTCATTGCCGGCGCAAGCAACAAATCCTTGCCGCAACGGTTTGCTTCTTTTGCAAGCATAGCGCCTGTTTCCCGACAAATTTCCCGATCCCAGGAGCTTGCCATTAAACAGGTATTCATAAAACACACGGCATTACCGTCCGACGTTTTTATGCCGTTCGGTCCGTCTGTCATTTGTATCGGTTTAAGCCCTTTTTCCGGCAAATTTACCGCCGAAAAACCGCCGTAGCCCGTTAATAGCCGCAATTTCTCGTCTATGGTAAATTCTTCCGCTCGTCTTTTTGCTTTCATAAATATCAACCCCTAACCGCAAGCTGCGAATAAAGTTACGGCGCTCCGATATAAGCCACGTAAACACTTTTTGTCCATTACGCAATCTTATCCTTTACGAGCGCCGTTTCTTTATACAATTTTTACAATCTTCGTCAAGCGCTTATGCCGTTAAAAACGCTTGCAACGTCGAATAATACGCAAACCCGCTCGCCCAAGAAATATCGATTTCTTTATTGCCATACGCCGTTTTCATCGCCGCGAGCGTCGTGTAATTCGTTGCCGTAGCACATTCCGTTCCTACTCCAACGGTTTTCAAGCCTTTATCCGAAGCCGTGTACACCTTTTCCACGTTCAGCGTGCCTTTGTTCCATTCCACGATCGTACCGAATTCGGGATAGCTCGGATAATTGTAAGCATTCCCGTGATAAAGCACCGAATTTTTCACGGTCAACGCGCCGTCCAATTCATAACACAACGTACCGACGTTTCTCGACCAAGCCCCTGAACAGGAAATGGTAATAAATACGTTTTCAACGCTGTTGTTTCCGCTGATCGTTCTTGCAATCGCACCAGCCGTATTTCCCGAATACAGCGCGTTTACGATCGCCAAATTTTTAACGGTTACGTTCTTCGCCACCACGCCGAGCAAACCCGTTGCCGTAACGTTGAGCCCGCTGATCGAATATCCCATACCGTCGAACGTACCCATAAACGTACCCGTCGTAATGCCTGCAAACGCGCTCGTCAAAGTAATGTTTGCGCCCAGCACGTAATACGCCGTTACGTCTTCCGTCGTTTGCAACGCGCGAAGCTCGGACTCGGTTTTGATAATCTTATCTACAACCAAAGCCTGAATACGGTAGCCTTGTTTGTCGGAGTATACCACAAGCGTTCTCGTTCCCGTAGGCAACGTTTTGCCCGTAAATACGTTATCTACAAACGCGCCCGATTCTCCCGTCGCTTCATCGGCGATACGCACGTACTTTTCCGTATCCAACAAATCAAACGTCTTCTTATCTACCGTCGTACCCGATTTGTCCACGGTGAACGTTACGTTCGAATCGACAATCGGCAAAACGACCTGTACGTTTACCGTTTTCTCAATCGTATAACCGCCTGCCGTCGTATAACGAACGACAATTTCCGTTTCCCCTTCGCCTACCGCCGTAACTTCGCCCGAAGCGCTGACCGATACGACGTTTTCATCGTATTCAAACGTGAACTCCGCATTCGCGTCTTCCAACTCGTCCACGATCGCTTTGGGAGCAAGATCGCACGAAATACGCTCGTCTGTGATCGTTTTCGTATACAGTTCCAGCGTTTCTTCCGCAACGGACAAGCTCACGTTCGGCTTTACAAAAACCGTAACCGTTTGCACCAAATTCGCGCCGGTGTAGCCTCTCCATTCGCCCACGCTAACGCGGAGCGTTACCTTACCTTCGCCAACCGCCCGAATCATGCCGTTCGTGATCGTTGCGATCTCGTTGTTTTCGCTTTCGTAAGCAAAGACAACGTCCGAAACGTACGCCATTCCGTTATATTTGAGCTTTGCGCCGATATTCATTGCGCCGCCTACGAACAAGTTGCATTCATACTGCCCTTGCGCGTTTTGGGGCACGTTGGAGTTCTCCAAAACAATGACGGGTACGTTTCCTGCTTCGTTGATCGTAAAATGCACCGTTTGCATGTCTTCGCCCGCCGTAATCGTAACGGTAACGTTGCCTGCTTTTAAACCGCGCACGACGCCAAGCGCCGATACGCTGGCAACCGTAGGATCGGAAGAAGCATAGGTCGCCCCCGACGCAACCGTTTGAATGCGACATTCTTCATAAACGGAAATCGCGGGAACGTTTACCGCGTTTTGATACTCAACGCCGTTGGGCATCGCTACCGTCCACAAAAAGTCGCTCGGCTGCTCCGGCGCAGGCGTTTCTTGACTGCTTGAAGAACTCTCCGCGGACGAAGACTTACAAGAAGCAAAGCCCGCCGCCGTAAACATACCGCAAACTGCTAACAATAAAATAAGTAATTTCTTTTTCATACTTTCCTCCAATATATCAATTCTTGCTTAATTCCGATAAGAAATCTTGTACGGGAACTAATTCCCAAAGATGCGACATTCCCAACAACAAAATATCGTCTTTTAATTGCGCCTTTAAGTTTTGCAAATCTTTTTTATTCAGATCCGCCGAATGCAAATCGTACAACAGATATTGTATGAATACGCGTTCGGTCGCAATCGCTTTATACGCATTCGTATATTGCTTGGGCGCGCTGTCTTTGAGATACGCAATACTTTCCACCGCACGTTGCGTATGCGCCAACCAGCCTTCTAAAAGATGTCTGGGCCAATACTCTTCGTTTTTGTGCGATTCGTTAAATACCGAACTTGCCCCCGAATACCAGCCTTGGTCGCCCATATATTGCAGCCAAGCGCGGCACTCTTCATACAGCGCCATCATTTCCGCAGCGCCGTCTTTATAGACTGCTTTGAAAAAGCGTTCGGTCATTGCGCCGACGTCGCCTTCAACGTTCCATGCAAGATTCGTTTGCAGATATCCGAACAAAGTCGCCCAGCCCGTAGACGTACCGCTTTGGTTGTATTCCATTTGTGCAAACCACAAATCGGTATTGATTTCTTTGATATATTTCGCGTATTCCGACAAAGTGTTTATCCCGTTGTACGGTACAAAATACTGTCTGTAATTGTCATGATACGTCCACCAATAAAACCGATCGGTGATCTTCCGCCAATCTTCCAAATACCCTATGAGCTCCGCATTCACGGGCGCTGTCAACGATTGCGTAGAATCGATACCCGTGCTCGCAAAAAAGGCTGAAGTATGTTCGTTGCTCTTCATGACCAGTCTGCCTTGCTCGTCCACTTCGTCCAAATTTTTCGTGGGCGGAACAATCGTACTACCATAGGCAAAATATACGATATCGTATCCGTTTTCTCGGTCTTGACCGTTATTTTTGCCGCGCCAGATCTCGCCAACCCGATCCGCAACCTTATTGCAAAGCTTTAACGGAGCAGCCGAATCCGAACCGTATTTTTCCTTTTCCGCCGCGCACCAAGAACATTTACACCAATACGGCGAGTCTTCTTGCGTAATCGTAATAACCGACTTCGTGGGATTTTCTTCCAACAAGCGCACGATCGTCTCACTCAGATGTTCTATCAACGCATTATATTCCGCTTGATCGCCGTGCGCGGTATAGCACATTTGAATTTTTCCTACGCCGTCCCCGTACCATTTCGGGTGGGCCGCTTCATACTGATCGTAAGGAATATACCCCGAAGTGGTATTATGCCAATTCCGACCGTTTACGGGTATGAAATAATCTCCCCAACTGCGAATCCGTTGACGATTCGTCGTTTGTACGTTTTCCAACTGATATCCCCAGCCGTAAATACGCATCGCTACGTCGGGGCGTTCTTTGATATTATAGGCGCGCAATTTTACGTCCGTTACCCCTGTATCCAAATTATAAATATCGGTATAGAAAAATTCATAATGGAATACGTCGCCGAGAAAGTCGTAGACAGCGTATAACGTACCGTAATCTCCGTATCCTGCCATATAGACGGTATTCCCTTCCGTAACCATTCGATACCCGTCCGTATTTAACGACGCGTAAGTAACGCTTTCATACACGGACGACGCGCGCAACAACGTCGTATCTCCCAGCGAAAAATATTTAGACTCCGTCGAAACCGTCGCCTGCGTATCGTCAATGACGGACAGCGTAATGCCCGTGGCTTCGTAAAAGAACGTTACCAACTCGCTCGCAGCCGTCGTAACGATGGAGCTGCAATTTTCGGGAACTACCACTTTATAATCCGTTTTTCCGTCTTGAACGATATACTGCTCCGTATCCGAAATGATCCGAACGTGATTGCCAGTCATATCCGCCTTTGCAACGTCTGCGGACGTTGTGCCCGCAAAGGAAAAACTTGTACTTGCGATCACGCTGCAAAGCGCAAGCGCCGTAATAGAATTGAACACTTTCTTTTTCATCTCGTTCTCCCCCCTTATGATACTTGAATCGTGAACGTCTTAAAGGAAACGTTCTTCAATTCGTCAAACGCCATATACGTAATCTTATACAAACCGCGGAGCGTAACCGTCAGTTCCGTCGCCCCCGTCATATCCACCATACGTCCGTCGGGCGCGTACACGTACATTCTTACCGTTACCGTTTCCGTTACGTTATCCGTCGCCGTCGCTTGATACAAGGCAATGATATCTCCTACGCTCGCCGTTGTAACAGGCGCTTGCACTTCGATCACAGGCGGTTCTTTATCCACCACTTTGATTGCGTAACTATCCGTTATCTTGTTCCCTTTCGTGTCGCTGACTTGGTAACGAACCACGTACGAACCCATTTTCTTTGCGGTTACCCAATAGGAACGCGTAGTATCCGCCGAAGCGGCAAGCAATACGCCGTCGTCGCTCACGCAAATATTTCCGTTGGGATCGTATACCGCAAAAGAAAGGTCGGTATTGGGGTCTAATACGTCAAACGCGAAAGACGGCGCGATGTATAACTTATCCCCGATCTTTTTCAACCCGCTATCACGGTCCATAATAAACAGCTGCGGCGCAATTTTATCCACAACGCCGTTGTTAAAAGGCTGCCCGTTGATCTGATAGATACGTACGCCCGACTCGCTTTCCACGTTCTCGAACGTATAACTGATATACGCTACGTTCCCCGTAAATCCGTTGAACGGTTTACCGTTTTCGTCCTTGTCTACCGTTATAAACGTCGCTTCGTCAAACGTTACCTGCTTCGTAGCGTTGTAGTAGTTTAAACTAAAGCTTTCCACACTCGAACGGAATGCGTCATAGCCCAGCGAATACGTAAATGCGTCGCCATTCACCGAGAATTGCGTTCCTTTTTCCGCCTTGATAAAACGGAACGCTACGCTCACGTCTTGGTTGACGGCATCTTGCATTCTAACCGTCAACGCGGTAAAGTCGTTTTTCTCCGCGTCAATTTGCAACTTGGATTGGAACTCGTAAACTTGTAACAGCGTAGAGAAATGCGCCGTTGCCCCTTCCGTCGCCGTCAGTTGTACGTAACGCGAAGTCGCTTCCGCTTGGATATTCCCAAGGAAATACTTCTCCATAGCGATACATTCGGAATACCCCACGTCTACCACGTTTACGACGAACGCTTTGGAAAACGCATGCTCGCCGTTCGTTACGGTGTACGTAAGCGTAATCTCGCCTGCTGCTTGCGGAGCAAAATATGCATTCGGCAATACGCGAGTTTTTCCGTTTTCCACAACCGAAATGCTCGGTTGTTTTTCGATCGGCATGCCGTTTTCAAATACGTAGCCTTTCAACTCCGGCAAGCGATAGATACAATTCTTCAAGAGATACTTCGGCAGCTCGATTTCGTCGATGATCGTAGGTTCTTCCGTCGTTTCTACCGTTAAATCGATTCCTTTCGTCGTACTTTCTACATAATCGCTGCATTCGTATACAAGCTCGTATTCCCCGGCATACATCGGTACGAACGCGCCGTTCTTCACGTTGTATTCCACGTTTTGCGTCTTATGTCTTGCCACAACGTTACACGTAACGTTCCCCGTTGCGCCGTTTACAGTATACAGCGGAATTTGTACTTGTTTCCCAACCGTAGCCGTTTCCGTGATTTCGTTCACGTCTAATTGCAAGCTGCGACCGCCTTCCGAATTCACCCACAGAATCTTTTGCGCTACGTTTCCCGCCGCGTCCGACGTCGTATAAACAATCGCATATCTGCCCGTATATGCGGGAACAAACGCTCCGTCCTTGATTTCCACGTTAATTTGATTGTTGGAATTGTAGTTAAAATAAACGTTTGCAACGACTTCTCTATTCCCGTCGTAATCGTCTACGGCTTGCGCAGAAAAGATCTTATACGGCAATCCCTTTTTCGCTGCGGGCAAGTGATTGCTTTCATAGCCCTGTAAATCGAGCGTAAGCGACGGCGCGTTTTTATCCGTCAGCGTTTTGGAAGAAACGTCGTGTCCGTCAATGTTCGTGATCATAAATTTCGCGCTCGCGGAAACGTAATTCCCACCGCGAATGCTCATTTTCACTTCGCCCGTAGTAAACCCTTTCCAAAGATCGTTGAAAAATGCCGAATCGTCCAAATCGCACACCAGCGTAGTCGCGTCCGTCGGAGCTTTCGCGCCGTGAATTTGTCTATTGGCGTAGTCGAAATAGATTTCCATTTCCTTTGAACCGATGGGGCTGTATTCCAACCAACGATCTTCCACCGTACCCATCGGCGCGTAATATCTCGGCTCTGCGTCCGTACCGTAAAAAGACGTGCGGAACATATACCCGTACTGCGCGTGGCTAACCCATTTATAATAGAGCTTGCCGTCATATTCGAACGTGCCCTTATCGTTTCGGTCTATACCCGTCGTCAACTGCTGCGCCGCATTTGCGCTCATATACGAAGTGTATTCGTAGTAGTGTTTTCCCGAAATTAAATTTTCGCTGGATTTTTCACCCGTTTTAAAGGTTACCGTAACGTAGTTGGATTCGTCGTATACGTCGGTAAAGGTTACGTCCAACTTATACAGATCCGCCGCGCCTTTATTTTGCGGAATGAAGAACAAGCCCAACAACTTATCGTATTGCGTATTGTCTTTCAGATCAATAATCTTATTGTAAGTAAACTCGTCGCCGCTCGCCAAATCTACCAGCAAGCCTTCCGAAGTTAAGCTTTTCGCAGGTACGCTCCATTCTTCCCCGTCCGGTTTGGTATAGCTTTGCGCGTCCACCGTATCCGTATACGTCGTATAGGAAACGGAAGAACGTGCGGACGAGACTTCGTAAAGATTTTCTAATACCGCAAACGTTTCGCGCGTTACAAGCGTTTTACCGTCCACAACAAAACGGTATTCCACCGTATACGTACCTACTTGCGACAAAGCAACGTTTTCGCCTGCGTAACCGTTCCCGTCCGGCGCTATCACCAACACGCTTGCGTCGTATTGCTTGCCGTTATACGTAACCTTTTTACCCGTCAGGGTGATTCCTTCCCCTTTATAATAGCTTTCTTTGTAATAATTCGGAATCTGCATTTCTGCTTTTGCGGGCTTCATCGTCGTGAGTCCAACTCCGACGGAGATGCAGGTTACCGCTAATACGCCGCTCACCGCGGCGATTATGCCTTTATTCCTTTTCTTTTTTATCATAATGCCTCCTTATATTTTGCATTTTTCTTATTAACCCTTGACGCCGCCGACGGTTAAATCGCCCATAATTTTGTCGCTGAATATAGCGAACAAAACGATAATAGGGATCGCCACCACAATACAGCACGCCATACGCATAGGTTGTTCGAACCCGCTCTCTTGCCGTTTCGGTAACTGCTGCGTCGCATACATTACCGTCGGATGCGTAGGCAAGTACAAAAGCGGCGTTTGATAGTCGTTCCAATACTCGATAAAGAGTAACAAGAAGATCATAATAAACGTATTTTTTACAAGCGGGAGCATAATCCTGAAAAAGATTGTGAACTCCCCAGCGCCGTCCAACGTTGCCGCCTCCACGTAATCTTTGGGAATAAATCGGAAAGAATCGAAAAAGATCAAGAAATACAAACCGATAAAGCTGGCTTTTTGAATCCAAGCCCCGATAAACGTATCGTAAATCCCCAACGCCTGCGTAATTGCCATTTCAGAAGGCGTAGAGCCGACAATCGGCAACATCATCGTTACGATTACCGCGCCGTAAATAATTCTTCCGATACGGAAATCGAAACGGCTGACCACATACGCCGTTACGCATTTTGCCGACACGCCGACGAATGCGCTACCTACCGCGTACAAAACGGAATAGGTTACTAATCCCATCAAATTGATCTTTACGTTGGAAAGTCCCGCATACGGTCCGCTGGTATACGAAACGGGAACGTACATTTCTTTGAATACACGTTGGAAATTGCTCCATTCCCAATTCGAGATCTTTCCCTTAGGCAACCAAAGCGGATTGTGTAAAAATTCCATATTCGATTTCAACGCCGTAAACAATGCCCAAAGCAGCAACACTACCATAGAAGCCGCGTACAAAAACAGGCAAACGGACAACAGCGTTGTAAACGGACTCAAGGAACGAAGAAGACGTCTTTTTCCGCTACGCGTTTTTTCTTGCGTCATTTTTCTTCACCCCCTATTTTCATTAGCAAAGCCCGTATGCCGAGCGTAATGGGCGCGCAAATGAACGTAAGTAACAAACCGAATGCGGAAAGCATAGGGAAGATACTCTTATCCAACTCGCCGCCGATCGTTGCGCGTTGCGTTTCCCGATACAGATAATACCCGATCGTAACGTGTTCCGTGTTCGCGCCGTTTGTATAGAAGCTGAACAAGTTCATTTGATCGATAAACATTGCCGAAAGCGTACTGACGATAAAGGTTACCACGCTCGGGAAGATAATCGGCAAATAAATGCTAATAAATTCCCTTGCGGGCCCTGCGCCGTCCAAACGCGCCGATTCCACAATCGATACGTCCACTTTGCCCATCGCGTTGGAATACACGAGCACCGTAATCCCCAGGCTTGACCATATCCAATAGAAAACCAACAGCGGCCGATTTTGCGCGTTGATTAAACCGGAGCCTGTATATTCCAGCAACCCGCCGTCAATGAAATTCATAAACATAATGACCAAGGTTACCGAAGAAATGATATTCGGTAAAAACAAGATCGTACGGTAGGTTTTATGCAAAAACAGCTTTTTACAAATATAGTAAGAAAACAACAAAGCAATCGGCGTTTTTAAGCATAAATTGTAAAAACAAAGCTTAAACGAATTCCCGAACGCCGCTTTCAGTTCTACGGAATCTTTGCCGAAAATATTATCGAAAACCAGCCGAAAGTTGGAAAATCCCGCAAATTCGCTCGCCCAGCCGTGGTTCGTTCTTTCATACGAACGAAACGCCATTAAAACGGAATTGAAATTCACCCCTATATAGAATACGATATATTGCAATACGGGGATTGCCAACATAACCGTCGCAAAAACGATTTGTCCCGTTTTATGTTTCCTTTTCACTTTTTTTTGTGAGACCGACGCCATTTTACGCCCCTCCAACTTTTATTTGATTGCGAAATATTCCGAGAAAGATCTCGTCCAGTCGCTTTCTTTGATCCAACCTGCTTTAAAGTACTCGGTTACGGAAACGCCCGCTTTTAACGCTGCATACGGCGTTACGTGCTTCGCGTCGTTCACCGTTACCGTCCAATCCGCGTCGATCAGGTTGAACGAACGTTGGTTGTTGATCAAAATTTGACTATCCGAAATAGGATAAAGCACGTTAGCTCTGCTACGGAAATCCCAAACGGATTTTTCATAGGTGTTCAATTTGGAAACCATCGTCGCTTCTTCCGCTTCCGTAAGTTGATAATTCAACCCCTTCGTCGCGCCCGATTCTACGGTGAATTCGATTAAGGATTCTTTCGTATAGCAGAACTTCAAGAATAATTTAGACAATCTTTCCTTTACGGGATCGCTTTGCACGTTTGCATTGATAAACGCGCACGAATAGTTTCTATCTACCGTTGTGATCTTATAATCATTGGGCGCTACGCTTGTAGCTCTCGGCAACGGAATCCATTGGAAATTTCTGTTATCCGCGCTGTATTTTTCGTCGCCCTTATCGCTGACCATTTCTTCAAAGACGGGTTTCGCTTCGTTATACCAATAGTTCCCTTCGATCAAGAAGCCCGTTTTCTTCTTACCTGCGATGAAATATCTTTGCGCGCCTTCGTGCGTACAAGCGCCCGATTTCGCATTTTCGTTTACGTAGCTCGCATCGTTTTCTACGATCTTACGCATAAAGTCAATCGCGTCGTATTTCGCTACTTGCTGTTTCATCAGGTACGCGTTTTCGTTGGTGATTACGACGTTTTGTTTTTGCATATTTTCATCGTATACTTGCACTTGCTTACCGTTGCTGTCAAAATCGTACGTCGTGCTAAAGCCTTCTGCGCCCGCGCCGTCCGCATACAAAGCAATCGGCAAAAGGTTTACGTATTCCGGGAATCCACCCGTCCAAATAAACGGATCAATCCCGCAGTCGACCATTTTATCGCACACTTGGAAGAATTCTTCGTACGTAGCGGGCAACCCGTCGTCATACGTACCGGATTTTCCGTCAGGTCCGTTCGACTTAATCCCAAACTCGTCCTTGATACAACCGAATTCGTCGTAATCATTCCCAATCGACTTATTGGACACGTAAAGATTCTTTTCCGCAAACAAGTCCGCGTCGATCGATAAACCGCCGAAGGATTCGTAATGGGGCAAACAATAATATTTCCCGTCGTACGCCTTATACGCTTTTTGTTGTTCTTGGGTGAGTTTATCTTCAATCTTCCCCGTTTCTTTGCCGCCGGAAACGTCGGAAAGCGATTGCGTTACGATATCGCTGATGTCCAAGAATTTTCCGTTGATGATGTAATCGTTAAAGAAAATTTGCTCGGTAAAGATAACGCTTTGTTTCATGCCGTCCATCGTAGCTTGCGATTGATTCGCATAGCTCTTTTGGTAATCCACGTGAATTTGTACGCCTTTCTTATCCGTTTCAAACGATTCTTGCGCATACTGTGCTTCGAAACGCGCAATCGCCGCGTCGAGCCAAGCTCTACCATACCCGCCTGCATAGCAGCCGACTTGTAATTGCGTTTTGCTCGTATCTACGTCTTTTTGCGTTTCGTCCGAAGCGATAAAGGGATTTCCCCCGCCACACGCCGAACATACCGTTGCTAAAGACAACGCCGCCATCGCTACTGCCATTACTTTTTTGAATTTTTTCATCTTTTTTCTCCTTTTAACGATTCATCCAAACCGTTATTTTATTTTTTTCATTTTTCCAATCCGTTCCTGCGCTTGCATAATCGCATAAACGTACGGTTTCCCCGTCGGCGCATTGTAACTCTATAACGTCCTTTGCCGCAAAAGCTGTCGGCGCTACGCTCTTCCATACAATTTCGCCTTCTTGCTCGCACAACTGTACGCGCCCGTCTATTTGCTCCCCGAAGCGTTCGTCTCGCGCCATGACGATTACGCCTTTTTGCACCGCGAATTTGTCGTTGATTTCCACCACTTTCGGTTTCGCTACATACGTGAGTAGGATTTCGTCGCCCGTTTTCCACTCCCTTTTCAAACGGAAATATCCGTCCGACGGCGGTTGACATACTTCGCCGTTGATCGAACAGCGCGTTTGCTCGCTCCATATCGGGCTGCGCAATTTCATTTCCAGCTCCGTCGGTTCTTCCAACTCTACGCGAATCCGCACGCTATCGCCCGTGGGATAGGCGGTTTCCAAGCGGAAACAAACCTTTTTTTCACCCCAACGCGCATGGACGACGCCTGCTTCGTAAATATGGAACACGAACCCCGTTTGATCGTTCATCACACTCATTTGGGGAATCAACCCCAACCCGAACGAACCGATACACGCGCAACACCCGTAATACGTGTTGTCGTTCAACAGTCTGTATCCCCCGGGCACGAGCCCACGACGGTTATGCACTAAGGGGCTGTAGCTGTCGAACGGTAAAACGTGCTTTTCTACTGCGTCGGGAATAAAATCTATTTCCTTATTTTTAGGATAATTCACCGCCGAATACAAAGCGTTGTAAGTAGATTTTTCAATCAAGTCCGCATAGACGGATTCGCCCGTCAAACAAAGCAGCTCATAGCATAATTGAATCCACGTTACCGTTACGCAGGTTTCCTGCGTAATGCGCCGATATTCCGTTTGCGTAAGCGTCGAATTATCAAACAATTCTTCTTCGCAACCGCAACAGCCGATAATCGACAAATCGTTGTCTTTCACCGATTTCGCAAAATTTTGAACGGCGCGTAAATATTGCGAGTCCCCCGTTACGCGGTACATTTCCAACAATCCGTTGAAAAACGAAGTTACTTCGTACGCTTTACGAGCAGGGAATTCGTGCGGTTTACACACGTTTTCCAACGCCGTCGTAAAAAGATTCCCGTCCTTGCAGCCGCCCGTGCTGACGATATACTCCGCAAAATCGAAATACCGTTGTTCTTTCGTCGTTTTATAAAGCCATACGATCGCTTCCAAAATCGAGCAAGAATTGACGCAACCCCAAGCCGTGGAAGTATCCGTAATACAGATTTTCCCTTCTTCCGCCCCAATCCGTTGCAGAATATAATCGGCTTGACGGCACAGGGAATCCAACAACTCTCTTTTCAAATCCCCGTCCAAACAAATATCGTAAAAATACTCCATGCCCAGCATAACGTATTTCCGAACCCAAACGTCCCAGCCTACAAACTCCTGCTCGGGCGCATACGTAGAGATTCGACCGCTCGGTTCTTGCGTGGACAACATATCTCGAATCGTTTCTTCTAATACGGAGTACAATGCTTCGTCTTTGTCGTAAGCGTATACCACGCTTGCGCCACGCATCATTTTCCCCCAGAATTCTCCAATCCAACCCGAGTCTTTTGCGTCGGCTTGAATTCGGAACTGCTCTACGAACTTTTTCCAAAGCTTACGGTCTTTGAGTTGCTCACATTTGATAAACCGTATGGAACGCGCCATTTCTCCGGAATAAGCGTATAACCCGTCTTTCAAGCGATATAACGCGTCCTGCACCTTGCAAGCGCCCGTTTCGTCGCCTGCTTGCGACGCGGAAATATCGCAGTCTAAAATCTTCTTCTCCATAAAATTTCTTAACCTACAAACCTTACAATAATCTTAAACGAACGATCGAATCAAATCGCTTAAAAAGCATTTGATCGTATGATTTTCTTTGTTGAGCTCGTGCTCTCCGTCAAACTCCACGAAAACCAGCCGTTCCGACTGTTTTTTCGCTTGCGCATAGGCAAGCAATTTATCCCGTTCCGCTCTTGCGTCGTCGCACAGGAACGTGGGGTCGTTTTTGCCGATTTCGATATATAATTTTCGCGGTAGAACGAGCGACGCCACTTCCGCGTCGAACATATTTTGCTCCGCGCCAAAATAAATCCAATCGTGCCAATTATATTTTGCTCTATCGTTAAACCAACAATCGGAAACCGCCGTTTTTATCCGTTTATCCGCCGCCGCAAAATACAAAGCGTACATTCCGCCGTAAGACAAACCGATTACGCCCGTTCGGTCCGAGTCGATGTCTTTTTCTTTTTCAAACCAATCCAAAACGCGCATTAGGCAAAACACTTCCAACGCCGTGAAGCTACCGCCCTGCTGCAGCATTTGCCTGTTCAGCTGAATCCGATCGTATTCGCTGCCGTATATTTCAGGATTCCATAACAACAGCTGCGGCGCAAACACGACCGTATCTTTCGTCAGCACCCGCCGAACCATATCGTTGTAATTGGAGCTGTCATGGTACAATCCGCCAACCCGTTCCGGCGTACCGCCGCCGCCGTGCAAAGCAAAGACCAAAGCTTTTTTGCCTTGCGTTTGCTCGTTCCTGCGATACACAAATCCCGCAAAACGGATACCGCCGAGAAATTCAAACGTATACCGCTCGGCATACAAACTTTCGTCCTTTAAGACAAACTCCTTTTTGAGTAAGGTAATTCCTTTGTCGAAATTCCCGATAAGCGGAGCGCCCAACTGCTCGAAAAAGGCTTTCCGTTTTTTCCGTTCCGAAAGATAAATGGCTTTTTCCCGCTGTTTTTTATATTTTTCGCTTTGTTGGGCTACGAACCGTTCTACGCTGTCGCGATATTCGTTTCGCATAGCATTTTCCCAAAGCTCGGCGGCAACCCCGTCGGGTCGTTGTTTCTTATCTCCCATGCCTAAGCTCCTTACAGCGAAACCGTTTTTTCCGTCAAATCTATCCGCGATTCGTCCGCTTTATATACGCAAAGATGCCCGTAAATGCTATCTTGTATTTTTGTGCAGGAAATACTCACTTCCCCGCCCCGAACCATATTGACGAAATCCCGAATAATCCCGTCGTC
>JAFVRU010000090.1 GCA_017504065.1 Clostridia bacterium | reverse complement strand
GGTTGTAAATATATCGGGCTTGTTTACCAACCAAATGGGTTTGTTCTCGTTCTTTGGTAGTCAAGCAGATCCGGGGTTGTACACCATCGGGTATTATATGTTCAAGAACGTGAGCGGCGGGGAAATGTCGTTGCCGGAGTATTGTGAACTTTCGGCGATGGGCTTGACATTCACGATCATCACGACGCCGATCGTATTCGGCGCGAAGGTCGCGTTGGAAAAATACGGACCGAGAGTGGAATAAGGAGGGCGAAGAAATGGCGAAAGCGAAACAAAAGAAAGGCAAGCTCTCTGTATTCACGTGTATATTGTGCGGGATATTGATTCTGTACTGTATCATGTTGTTGGTTCCTTGGGCGTGGGGTTTGATGTCGTCGTTCAAATCGAAATGGGATTTGAGATCGAACATGTTCGGATTGCCGAAGGAATGGATGTTCAGCAACTATACGGTGGTATTAAATCGGTTCACGGTAACGGTAGAATCGAGCGGACCGTATCCCACGCGAGCAGTAGGGATTTTAGAGATGTCGTACAACTCTATTGTATATTCGGTAGGTATGTCGTTAAGCGGTACGTTTGTAGGTGCAGTAATGGCGTATGCTACGGCGAGATACAGATATAAGTTTAGTGCGGCGATCTATGCGCTCGTATTAGCGACGATGATTTTACCATTGATCGGTTCGTTACCGTCGCAGTTACAAGTAGCGAGAGCGTTGAACTTACATGATTCAATGGTCGGGATCTTCGTTATGAAGAGCTATTTCGGCGGTATGTTCTACTTGGTATTCTATGGTACGTTCACGTCTGTACCGCAGGACTATACGGACGTAGCGGAAATCGATGGGGCAGGACAATTGACGGTAATGCTGAGAATCATCTTTCCGTTTGCGAAATCGGTATTCTTCTCGGTGTTCTTATTGAACTTTATCTCGTATTGGAACGATTACCAAACGCCGTTGTTGTTCGTACCGAACAGACCGACGCTTGCGTACGGGCTTTGGAGCTTTGCGAACGCGAACCATAACAACGACATCAAGACGGTACCTACGCAACTTGCGGGATGCTTTATGATGGCGATTCCTATTTTGTTGTTGTACTTACTTGCGCAAAACAAGATGATGGAAAACGTATCTATGGGCGGTTTGAAAGGTTAATATAAGGCTAATATTTGGACAGTTTAAGAAATAAGATTTGAATGGGAGAAAAATGGCACGGAAATTTATTTTAGACACCGATTGGTTTGGTGATTGCGACGACTGTGTAGCTTTACGGTTCTTGGTGCGTAATATGGACGAAACGCATCAATTGCTCGGGGTGAATATCAACGCGGCGACGGAAAAGGCGTACGCGTCGCTTCGTGCGTTCTTGGATAATGAAAAGGTCAGCTATCCGATTGGTATAGATGAACCGTATTATTGGATTTCCAAAACGTATTATCAGGAGAATATGGCAGGCGATAGCCCGTACACAAATGCAGACGGGGAAAAGTCCATCGATTTTTACAAGCGGTTGTTGGAAGAAAACGACGACGTGGAAATTTTGAGTATAGGCTTTTTGAGTTCCATCGCCAACGTTTTACAAGCTTATCCGCATTTAATAAAGAAGATTAAAAAGCTTTGGATTATGGGCGGATATTGGGAGGTCCAAGGCGGTTTAGAGTGCAATTTTAGTTATCACGAACACCCCGTCGCAACGAAAGCGACGCAATTTATCGTCAACGAATTGCAAGTAGAAAAGAGTTATCTCGGTTTTGAAGTAGGGGTAGGTGTGTATACAGGTAGTCAACTTTCCGAAACGGATATGCTCGGTCGGGCATTGAAAGATCATGGCTGTACAAAAGGTCGGGATTCTTGGGATCCAATGTTGGTTATGGCGGCGTTAGACGATAAGTACCCGGGCGCTTTCGGGTATCAATACGGCAAGGCGTTTGCGGACGAAACGGGTAGAAATTATTTTGAAAACGATGAAAACGGCGTAGACAGGTATGCGTTGAAGATTCACGACAATGCCTATTACGTGCAGGCAATCGACGAAGTGATCGGATAAGCAATTAGAGAGTAAACGAACAGTTTAAAAACAGGAGAAAGCTATGAAGAAAAAGACAATGATGAAAGTGTTGGCAATTTTCGCGACGGTTTTGCTCGGCGTTTGTAGCGGAGCGGGTTGGTATCTATCTAAGGCAGACAAAAATACTACCGAGACGCTGAAATATTTGCCCTTATATGAAGCAACGACCGATAACTCCCACGTGGAGTACGGCGCATTTGATTCCGTTCCGGAAGCGGAAGGGATTAAGGTGGAACTGTTTACTGGTGATACGTTTTACTATAATAAACCCATTGATTTGCGGGGTATGAGTAAAACGGATCCATTGGTAGAAATTTGTGTTGTTCCCCAAGAATTTGGCTCGCAAGATGTGCAGACCTTGGAAATTATGTTTACGGACGTTTATGATCCGCAAAATACGGTAAAGGTGGAGTTCCACGAATGTTCGGGCGTGACGTATATGACGTACGTAATGACGGCTGCGACGGGTCAACCGTTGACAGGACGGGAACACGGTGGAAAGATTCATCGTGCAAATTCTTACGGCCAATGGTGTTGGATGAACTTTTCCTCCCAGCTCACCAACAGTATGAAATCGCACGACAAGAATTTGATAGCGCTCGCTTATGATTTTGAGGAGAGCTCGGTAAATTTGTATGCTTGCGGTTCTACGTTGACGTTTGCAGATTTTGACAGTTCGGATTACTTCCAAAACGTATGGAGTGGCTTTACGACAGGGGAAGTGTTGTTGTCGATCAAATGCGATAAATATGCAAAAACGCGTGCGAATTTCGTGCTGCAAAAAATTTCCGGACACGATTTAACGGAAGAAGTTTACGTGGACAACGTACACCCGGATATTCAAGTCGATTACGAAGGGTATGAGCAAGAACTTCCCCAAGCCGTAGTCGGCAAACCGTACAAATTGTTCTATGCGCAAGCTGCGGATAATTTGGATGGCTTTATTACGGCGAAAACGCGCGTGTATAGAAACTATTATATGGTGGATAGAATCAACGTATCGTCGGACGGCAAAATGTTCACTCCGACGGAAGTAGGCACGTATTACGTGGAATACAGCGCAATCGATCGGTTCGGGAATACCGCAAAAAAGGTGTTAGAAGTGCAAGCCGTAGCGGAAACCGACGAGGTTGCCATTACCTTTGACGATGGCGTGAAGAATGGATATGCTGGTACGTTGATTGGATTACCAGACGTCTATGCAACAGGCGGTACAGGGAAATTATCTATTAGCAAAACGATCGCAATCGGCGGAAAGGCGTATGAGATTAAAGATAACGCATTCCGTCCATTAGACGCAGGGGAATATATTTATACGGTTACGGCAACCGACTACGTAGGACAATCGCAGACGGAAATGTATACAATTGTCGTAACGGCAGGGGATAGTCCCGTCTTTATTGACCCGACTGCCGTGCCGAAATACTTCCTTGTCGGTAAAACGTATGTTCTGCCCGTAATCGATGCGTATGATTACTCCGATTTATCTGGTCGGGCAGTAAAAACAAAGATTTACGCCGTACAGGGTGGTCAGGAAACTGAAATTACCAACGGATATACGCCGATGCAAGAAGGCGACGTAACCATCGTGTATAAGGCGGATAACGGCAAGGCAGTGGCGACGATTTCCTATGCTGCGAAAACGGTGCAAGTTGACGACGGGCTTGGGAATATCGATATGGCAAAATATTTTGACGTCGAGAATATGTCGATGACAAAGCATGACGATCATATGGTCTTTTCTGCAACAGACAATAGAGCAAGCGCAACGTATATTATGCCGATGTCGCGGTATACGAGTACGTTGGAATTCCTTGTCAAAAACGAACAGGCAGGATTTGACAAACTCAATATCTATTATTATAACTATTACGATGCAAGCAAATTTGTAAAATTGACGTACGAAAATATTGGCGGGGGGAATTTGACGTTCTACGTCAACGACTCTAAAGAGCTTGCTACCAGCTTATCGTTTGCGTTTAACGGAATATATAACGAATTGACAATCAATGCCAAGAAAGGCATCGTGAAAGCCGATTCCCGTTTGGGTACGAAAGTTACTTTAAATACCTATTACGACGGAACGCCTTTGGATACCGATTTGGAAAATTGTATGTCCTATTTCAAGATGGAGTTGGAAGGCGTAAAGAGCGATTCGGCTGTACAATTCCGAATCATCGGCGGACAACTGATGTCGTCGTCGCCTTACGATATACAAGAACCCGTCGTATTGCTTGCGGAACAACAAGTCGGGGATTTGAGCATTAATAGCGAGATTGTATTGCAACCTGCTTGTGCTTACGATCTTCTCGATCCCAACGTATCTGCTTACGTATCCGTACTCGACGTAAACGGGAATCCGTTGACGAGTATGGACGGCGTGTTGATGCGTAACGTATCCGTTCGGCAAAGCTATCGTTTAAAATTTGAACAATACGGGAAATTCCGTGTAATGTATTCCGCTATGGATTCTTGGGGGAATATGAATACGGTTGTCGGGTTTACGATTAACGTAATCTATGAGAGTGCGCCTGTGATTACGTTGGAAGACGATGTAATTCAAGAAATTACGCTTGGGGAAGAAGTGTATTTGCCGAAAATGACGGTTACGGATAATTGCGAAGGTGCGATCAATGCATTTGTGTACGTCGTAACGAGTAAAGGCAATTATTATACCATTACCCAAGAGATGATGGAAGTAGGGACGGACGGTTTCGCGCCGAAGTACACAGGTGTGTATTACGTGCGTTACGTAGCGGTTGATGCCAACGGCAATATGACGATAAAGCAGTACGAAGTACGCGTGGTTGCTGAAACAGACGAATAACGGGGGAGAGCATTATGAATTGGAAGAAAATTACGACTTTAATACTCGGTTTAATAACGGTGTTTTCCTGTTTTGGTTGTAAAAAATCATCGGGAACTTCGTCCAAGCAAAATACGGTAAAGAAGCCTGTGGTGGAAAAAGAAATCGGCGACGTAGACTACGGCACGCATATCTTTAACGCTACGGAAACGGACGTGAAGATTGTAGACGAGGGAAAGACGGAGTATAAGATTGTTGTTCCCGAACAGGCAAGTTCGTTTATCAATCGTGCGTCGACGGAATTTTTGTATTTCTTTAATGCCGCAACGGGGATTTCGTTGGATATTGTAAAAGACAGCGAAATTACGTATACGACGGATAGCAAATATTTCGTATTCGGTAACGTATCCTTTAAAGAACAAATCAGCCATGATTTTGATATGGAGCTTTTAAATACGTCGGGTTATGTTATTACGACGCAAGGGAATAGCATTTTCGTTCTTGCAAACGGTGACGTCGGCGTATTAAACGGCGCATACGAGCTGTTGTATCAACTCATTGATTATCGTTATTATAGTAAGGATTTGATCATTTTCGATAAGAACGTAAAAGACCTGAACTTGAAAGATTTTGCGATTTGTGATTCGCCAGATATTGAATACAATATGGCGAGTTATCAAAGTAGCGGGTATGCGAACTCGGCTGTGGCTCATAGATTGCGCTCCTATATAGACGACGAAGTTTGGATGCCGAACGGCAGTTGCCATAACGTATTTATGCTTTTGCCGCCTGAAACTTATAAATCCGAATATCCCGAATGGTATTCTTTGGACGGGTTGCAACTGTGCTATACAGCGCGCGGACAGGCGGATAAGTACGAAGCGATGGTTGCCGAGTTGGTGGAAGTGTTAAAAGGAATGTGTGATGCAAATCCGATGCTTAACAATATCTCGGTAACGCAACGGGATTATGCAACTTGGTGTACTTGTGAAGGTTGTACGCCGCTAGTCAATCGTTATCAAGGCGAAGCATCGACACAAATGCTGTTTATCAATGACGTAGCGGAACGATTGGAAAATTGGTTGAATGCGGAGAGAAACGGCAGAAAGGTAAACCTTGCGATTTTTGCTTACCATAAAACGGAAGGCGCGCCGAAAAATCCTGCTCCCGAACTCAAACTCCGTTCCAACGTTAGCGTTTGGTTTGCGCCGATCACGGCGTCGTACACGAGCAGTATTTTTGATGTAGTCAACTTGGCGACCTATCAAAATTTTGAAAATTGGTCGGAACTTTGCGAATCTATCTATCTTTGGTTCTATGACATCAACTTTTCCTATTACGTGATTCCGAACAATACTTACCATTGTAAGCAGGATTGGTATAAGGCGGCGAAGAAATACGGCGCGAAATACCTGTTCAATCAAGGGGTTTGGAACGGTGGACAATCCACAGGTTTTGGGGAGTTAAAAGCTTGGCTCAACTCGAAATTCGGTTGGAACGTACATTATGATTACAAGGCGTTGTTAGACGAATATTTTGAGAATTATTTCGGGCCCGCCGCCGCGACGATGCGACAGGTGTTCGAGCGGTTGGAAACCAACTTGTTGATTCACAATGCTAATATGCCTGGTATGTATGCCGCAAGCTTGCACGTCGATTATTGGAGTAAGAATTTCTTGACGGGAATCTTGGAGTTAATCGAACAAGCGTATATGGAAATCAGCGTTTTACAAGCGACGAACAAAGACTTGTATAACGTTTATAAAAATCATATTTTAATCGAAAGTTTGGCGTATCGCTATTTGCTTGTAGAGTTGTATGCTTCCAACTTCCAGTCAGACAAAAGTGAAACGATGATTCGCTCTTTCACGGGGGATTTGGAGTATGCAGGCGTAGCAAGATTGGGGGATAGCATCGTCGTAGCGGAATATATTACTGCGGTACTTGGGAAACTTTGATAAGGAGAAAAATTATGAAAAAGAAACTTTGTGCATTCTTGTTGGCTGCGTTATCCGTATGCTTGCTCGTGGCTTTGGTGGCTTGCGGGAAAAGCAAGTCAAGCGATGAAGAAGAAAGCGCAGCAGTCGATACGATTACGATCAGTCAACAAACGATGACGTTGGATTTGTTTGATCGACAAACGTTGAACGTAACCACAACGGGCTCTTTGACGGGAGAAACGGTATGGAGCGTGGATAATCCCGCCGTTGTTAGCGTTGAAAATGGCTTGGTGATTGCGAAAGCCGAAGGGAATGCAACCATCACGGCGACGATTGCGGATCAATCCGTTACGTGCGCGGTTACGGTTAGCGATTCGGGAAGCAGACCGATTATGACGTTAGACGAAACAAACGTGAATTTGTTAAACGGTGGGACATATCAGTTCTATCCCGAATTTACGTATAAAGGCGAAGCAATACATACTTGCGAAGTGCTTTTGGTATCCGCGGATGAAACGGTGATTTCGGTCAACTCGACCACGATTACGGCGGTAAAAGAAGGCGAAACGAATGTTACGTTCAAATATTCCTGTAACGGAATGGAATTGGGCGAACAAACGGTTACGGTAAACGTCATTGAAGATTATAATTTTTCCGTCAATGCGGAAGATTATACGATTGAGCTTGTAACGAACGCTTACGATACGGAAAAGTATGCAGATAAGTTTTTGTTGTCGGTAACCTTGACAAAACGTGGGGTAGTCGTATCCGATCCTGCGTTGGAATACGAGATTTCCGATTCGTCCGTATGTCAATTTAATCCGCAAACCAATACGATTTCGGCATTGAAAGTGGGCGTGGCGGAATTGACGATTTCCTATCTTTCGGGGAATAAAACCTATAAAACGATCGTTACGGTAAACGTCAACAAAGAACAGGTGAAAGTAGATCAGGAATTTATCATGCTTTCGGGTGATGAGCTGGATATAACGTCTATGCCGATGAAAGCGACGGATATTCTTGCAATTCAAGACGTTACGGGTCAACCTTTTGCCGTTTCGTATGAAGTGTTGGGCGACGGCTTGATTTTGAATTCGGATATTACGGGAAATCGTTTGCTCCAAGTTTCCACGGCGGAAAAGGAATATGAAATACAAGTAACGTTTGCGACGAAGATTATTTCGACGGTAGACGATTTTAAGGCGTATATGTCGGCGACGGCGTCGTCGGAAGCTACCGATTACGTTGTCATTATCAACGATTTGGATCTTGCTGGCGCAACGATTAATTGTAGTTATTGGTTCCGTGGCGTTTTAGACGGTCGTGGGCATATCATTTCTAATTTTTATAGTATGACGGCTCTGCGCAGTAATAGTGAAGCGGGACTGATCAAAAATGTCGGGTTCTGCTATAATAAACAACCTTGGACGGATATTTATCCCGGGGTTTTGATCGCAGGTCAAAACAATGCGGAAATGGAAAACGTATATATGGAAGTTTACGTAGAACGGACGGATTACGATCTTGCGGTGTTGGGGTATAAGCTCAGCGCTGTAACAAAAATGACTGATTGCGTGTTCTATATTAAGCCTTACGGCGAAGGTACGGGTAGTATTTATGCGGATTATATGGTTACGGGTACAACGACGCCTACGCATATTGAAAACGCCTATGTGATTTGTGATCAAGAACTGAAAACAAAAGGTCTTGGCGGATTAATCGTAGCCAAGAGCAACCAAGTGGCAAACTTGCATTTAAACGGCAGCTTCTCTGCGAAAAACGGTACGTTGTATTATAACGGTACGCCCGTATTGGCAAGCGCGTCGGCGGAAGTGCAAATGAACGCCGAAAACGAAATTTCGTTAAAGAAATTATATAACGAATTGTCTGACGCAGAGATTGCGAGTGCAAAAATCAATGGTCAAAGCGTAACGTTTGCGCAAGCAGATGGAAAATTGAATTTTGCGATCGGCGAATTTATCGGCTTGGTCGAAGGCAGAGATTATTTAATCGAGCTCGTTACGGTGGACGGAGAAACCTATTATGCGGAAGTTCGCGTAAAGACAAAGTCTTTTGAACGTGTTCAGTTGACCAAAGAATTGTTAAAGACAAAAGAAGAAATTGTATTTAGCGCAACCGAATACGGAATTCCCGTCGGCGTAGAATTGGTATATTTGAAAGGCTCGGCGGAAAGCGTAGGGTATAGCCGTAACGGCGACGCGATTACGCTTGCGGGCGTTACGAGACAAGTCGGGGAACAAATTCTTGTATTCCAAACGTCGGATACGGCGTATGAATTGCAAGTGGTTGTTGCCGATGCAATTCTCTCTACTGCTTCCGATTTTACGGCTTGGATAGAAACGGCAGGCAACACAATGAAGAACGGGAAGTATACGGTGCTCGGTGCGGATATTGATATGAACGGCGCGTTGGTTAGCTCGCCTGCGAACGGTTGGAGCGACGGTATCTTAGACGGGCGCGGACATATCGTTTACAATTTCCAAACGGCGAGATTGTTTGCTACGCAATCAGTCGGCTATGGTGCAGGGATTAAGAACGTCGGGTTGGAATTCACCTACGTCGGTACAGTCAACGGGATTGTTATGGACGGGAATTACGATTGGGCGAACGGCAACGGCTACGGTATGGAAAACGTTTGGTTGAACATTACCTTAACGAGAACGGAAAACCCGTTGGCAATCTTTGCAAAACAAACGCGCGGAACGTTGTTGAAGGACATTGTCGTAAACGTCAACGTACAAAATCCGACGGCGCAAGGCGCGTTGTATGCAGATTGTTGGGGAACGTGGGACGATTATGACGTCGTTTTAGAAAACGTATACGTCATCGATGCGTCCAAAGTCTTCACCAAGCATAATGGTATGGGCTATCAAGCGCTGGGCTTGATTGAAAAGATTAGCGAAATCGGAAACATTGGCGGCGACTTTGCCGTTCAAAACGGGTGCTTGTACTGGAATAGCGCTTGCGTGCTCGATCAAACCCCGATTGTGGAACTTGGAGAAGCCTACGTGCTTGCTTCGACGGGAACGCTGAAGGTTACGGAAGTGCAAGGCTTTACGGGGGTTGCAACCTCTGCGGCGATGCAAGGGCTTTACAGTGGGGATTGTAGCGTTGTCGGCAACGTCATTACGCTCCCTGTATCGAGCTTGACGTGCGGTACGGAATATAAACTCGTCGTCAAGACGGCGGAAAAAGCCTATAAAATGACGGTGGTGATTGCGGATAAACTGTTGACGACGGCGGCGGACTTTACAGCGTATGCGACCGCACCTGCCTCGTCTACGGTATATACGATCCTGACAACCGATTTGGATATGAACGGAGTAACTTTGAACGGACCTGATACGACGAGCAATATGACGTTGGACGGTCGTGGTCATATCGTTAAGAACTTCAAATCCACCATCTTGTTTATGAGAACTTGTGGCGGCGGTACGTTGAAAAACATTGGCTTGGAATATACGCAAGAAGGCTCTACGTGGAATGGTATCCTTTGTTCGAAAGACTTATCGTGGTTTGAAATGTCCAACGTATGGATGAATATTACCGTATCCAAATCCACAAATACACGTGCGGTGTTCGGCAATCAAATCAAAGGCTTATCGGCAAATAACGTAGTCATCAATCTTATGCTTACGGGCACGGGTAACGGGACGATTTATGCGGATTATATGACGGCTCCTACCCTGAATTCTCACGCGTCAAGTTTGACGAATGTATACGTAGTATGCTCCGAAACGTTGTCGAGAAAGG
This sequence comes from Clostridia bacterium, assembly GCA_017504065.1. Classification (GTDB taxonomy): domain Bacteria; phylum Bacillota; class Clostridia; order Christensenellales; family Borkfalkiaceae; genus Scatosoma. The sequence continues at coordinate 3,420 of JAFVRU010000090.1, read as the reverse complement.
ACACGTCGGCTACTTACGGTTGGAATAAACTCAACGTCGTAACGTCTGTTTCGGATATTACGACGATTGACGGCGGCTTTGCAGTACAAACCAACGGTTTGTATTGGAATGGAAAGCAAGTGCAAGCAATTTAATTTAGAAATTATCCGTTCCTTGTAGTTCACGGCAAGGGACGGATAAGCAAATAAAAAAACAAATTTAAAGGAGGATCTATTATGGCAAAAAAGTATGTATCGCCCGAATGTAGCGTGATTTTGCAAATGGCAGAAGACGTCATTACGGCAAGTACGTGGGAAAAAGACGGCGACTACGGACAAGACTGGATCTGGGGGGAGGTAAGACAATGAGGAAAGCGAAGAAAAGCATTATCACCTTATCAATCCTTGGTGCAGCATTCGCGTTTAGCGGCGCTTATGCGTTGAATAACGTGAGTGCAAAGGCAACAGGTACGCAAGAAATTGCTGTACCCACGTTCTATATGGACGGTGCGTCGGTGCGTTATAGCAGTGAAAAGGCAGGGTTACGTTTTGTAGCGGCAATCGCAGCAAGCGATTATGACGAATACGAGGAACTCACGCAAGACTATACGGTAACGACGGGCGCGTTGATTATTCCGACGACGGAATTGAGCGGAAAACTCACGTTGGAGAATGTGACGGACGAAATTATGAACGTTGTCATCAAAACTCCCGTATTAGACGAAGAAGACGGGATTTATGAATTCCGTGGGGTAGTTTCTGCGATGCCGACGAATGCCTACTTAACGGAAATGATGGGCGTAGGGTATATGCAGCTTGCGGATAAGACGACGGGTGCAATTGTCAAGACGGTGTATACGGAAACGATTACGAGAACGGTATCGTACGTATCCTACTGCGCGACACAAAACACGGCTTGGTACAATGGCTTAACGGAAGCGGAACAAGCGACGCTCACGAATTTCGTTGCGGACAGAACGTATAAAGCAATTACGGTGGACGGAGTTGCGGACGTGGATTACGCATACGGTTATACGGGGCAAACCATCACCATTTCCACCCCCGAAGCAGGGGATAAAACGTTGGCTGTATCGGTGAAAACGGAAAGCGGCGCTACGGTAACCGTAACGGATAATACGTTCGTAATGCCTGCGGAAGCAGTAACGGTTACGGCAAAATATCAAGAAACGCTTGTAGGCGAACAATATGCGCTTACGGCGGGCAATACCTTGCAAACGTCGGGTATTGTAGGGCTTAAGGGTACGGTTATGGGGGCTTCCGTGAAAAATTCTTCCGTTGAGTGCTCGGTAGAAAATGGTGTGGTTAGCATTGCTGCGGGTTTGACCGCGGGTACGGAATACACGCTTGTTTTAGAAACTGCGGATACGGTTTACGAAACTACGTTGTTTGCGGCGGATACGGTTTTGAAATCTACGACAGACGTTGCGAATTGGTTTAAGGGTTCGGCAAAAGCGGGCTACACGGTCGTTTCAGACGATTTTGATATGAACGGTGCGGATCTTACTTCTACTATGACGTGGACGGAAGGTCAACCTGGTAATTTGGACGGACGCGGACATATCATTTCTAATTTCACGACTTCTTTGTTGTTCGGGAAATCGTATACGAATGAATTCAATCTCAAAAATATCGGTTTGGTATTCTCGCAAAGTTCATATTCTTCCTATAAAGGTATCATCGTTGCGTATGAACATAAATGGAGTGGCGCTTCCGAAAACGTATGGATGGACATCACGTTGACGGTTGACAACACAAACCGCGCGATTTTCGCGCAGGACGCGTACGGCGTGAAGTATAGCAATACCGTAATCAACGTGAATCTTGTCGGATCGGGCACAGGTACGGTATATGCGGACTCTTTAACGGCAATTACAAGCGATTCGAGAAACGTAACTATGACTAACGTTTACGTGGTCGGTGATGTCGCGAAGTATAATTCTAACCATGGTTGGGAAGCGTTGAATGTTGTGGATTCGGTTGCGGATGTAAATTCGATCGGCGGCGCTTTCGAATGCAAAGCAAACGGCTTATATTGGAACGGTAAATGCGTAAAAACGCTTCCTGTGGAATTAGAAGAACAATATTTCCTTGCTACGCAAGAAACCAAGACGGTAGATACGGCGGAATTGAAAGGCTTTACGGGTACGCTCGTTTCCGCTTCTATTAAGGAAGATGCGGCACTTGTTTGTGCGATTGAAAACGGCGTAGTGACTTTGCCTGCATTGACGACGGGTACGGAATATACGCTCGTATTGACGACGGCGGATGCCGCGTATGAAGCGACGGTACTCGTAGCGGATAAACTCTTGACGAATGTGGACGAATTTACGGCGTATGCAACTGCGCCTGATGCTGCTACGACATATGTTGCGCTTACGACGGATTTGGATATGAATGGTGCGGCGCTCAATTCGAGCTTGACTTGGACGAGCAACTTTACGTTGGACGGACGCGGACATATCATATCTAATTTCACGACGACGTGCTTATTTATGAAATCTTGGGGTGGCGGCGTGTTGAAAAACATTGGTTTGGAATTCACACAAAACAGTACTTACATAGGGCTTACCAACGGTGAGGCGTTATCTTGGTTTGAAATGTGTAACGTATGGATGAATATTACGGTAACGAAATCGGCGAGCACTCGCACGGTATTCGGTAACCAAATCAAGGGCTTGACGGCAAACAATGTCGTGATCAATCTCAACCTTGTCGGAACGGGTGCGGGCACGATTTACGCGGATTATAACACCGCGCCTACGGGAACTTCGCAAGCGTCGAAGCTGAACAACGTATATGTAGTATGCTCGGAAACGTTGGCGAGAAAGGATACGACGGCTACGTACGGTTGGGATAAACTGAACGTGGTAACGTCCGTATCGGGCATAACGTCCATCGGCGGTAACTTCGGTGTAAAAACGGACGGTTTGTATTACAGCGGCGTAAAAGTACTGTAAACTTTCCTAAACAATAAAAAATCTTGCCCTGCATTTTGCAGGGCAAGTATTTTTTTGTATGTGGTTTGTATGCTCACTCTTAGACAAGGGAGCAATTACTTCTTATTAACGAACACGATTTTATCCGTATTGCACCAAAAAAGATTTTTATCGATGGTGGTATAAGCTTTATCGATTTGATGAATCGTCGTAATGTTGTATACGGAGGAGGAAGCGTTGAATTTCGACTCATCGCAAAGATAAATACAATGGCGTGATTGTTCTAGGATAGCACAAGTAACAGCGAATTCCCGCTCGCCATTATCGGCTGTTATAATTAAAGAAAAATTGTTATATTTGTCGTTTAGTAATAGCAATGATAAAAGGACGGAAGAAACATTAGAAGAGATGAGAGGGGAAATTATAAATGGTTGATTATCAATAACTGAAAAAAATAACGTAGTGCAACAACTACGTTATTTTTT
>JAFVRU010000089.1 GCA_017504065.1 Clostridia bacterium | reverse complement strand
GGCGCAATTTCAAATACCCGTTCGTACACCGCCACCATCGCTTGTTTATAAAGCTGCGGCGATTGCGCAAGATACACTTGCTTGCCGAAATAATCGAGCTTGAATACGTTCGTGCCGCCTTCCGCGCCCGCAAAGTTGATCTTCGGGGAATGGATTTCCGTGAAGTTTTGTTGCGTTAAATATTCGCGGAAGCCGCGTTGAATCCCTTCTTGCAATTTGAAAATCGCGCGTTCCTTGGGGTTGCGGAGCGTAACGGGACGATAGTCGAGTTTCGTACTCAAATCGCAGTTGACCTGCTTTTTGGTGATGACTACGGGCGGAATTTCCGCAGGGTGGGATAAAAGCTCGATATTGTGAATTTGCAATTCGTAACGCTTCCCGCCGTCCTTGGTTTCGCCTGCCACGACTTTTCCCGTAATTTTCGCCGCGCATTCTTCCTTGACGTCGTCCGTCATACGGTAGTCGGAAAAGCTTTCCGCGTATACGCATTGGATCGTTTCGCGCGCCGTACGGACGATAACGAACGCAAAGTCCGACATCATACGGATATTGTGGATCGTGCCCGTGATCGTGATTACTTGGTCTTCATACTTTTCGAAATCGGCATACGCGACGGTATTCGATTTCAACTCGCCATTGATAAGCATTGTTCACCTCTGATTGTCTTTTGATTATGAATATTTTTTACTTTCTTATTTTAATATACTTGACAAAAAAAAGCAAGAATTTTATAATAGATTTATCAATTTTTTCTTTGGAAAGGGTGATTTGTATGCGCGTACTCGCTATCAACGACATATCTTGCGTGGGGAAATGCTCCTTGAGCGTTACCCTGCCCGTTTTATCGGCGTGCGGGATCACCTGCGACGTGTTGCCCACCGCAATCCTGTCTACGCATACGGGCGGATTCACCGACTATACGTTCCGAGATCTGACGGACGATATTCCGCAAATTTTACGGCATTGGAAGACGCTCGGAATCCGTTTTGACTACGTATACAGCGGGTATTTGGGTAGCATGGAACAAATTGAGCTCGTTTCCCGTATTCGGAAAGAGTTTTTAACCGAAAACGGCGTATTCGTCGTCGATCCCGTGATGGGCGATAGCGGAAAGCTCTACGACGGGTTCACCGCCGAATACGTGGAAAAAATGCGGGAGCTTTGCCGAGAAGCCGATTATATCCTGCCCAACCTGACCGAAGCGTGTTATCTTGCGGGTGTCCCCTATCCGCAAAACGGAGCTACATTGGACGCAGAGTCGTTGCTTTACAAACTGCAAGCGCTTTGCCCCCGCCCGATCGTTACGGGGATTACCGAACGGCAAAGCATTTCCGTCGTATTCGCAGGAAAAACAGGGACGGCGCAAAAATACAAGCACGAGAACGTAAACGGGTTCTTTTGCGGGGCAGGCGACGTATTCGCTTCCGCGTTCGTCGGGTGTCTTGCGCGTGGGAAAACGGACGAAGAAGCCGTTCGGCTCGCTTCCGACTTCACCACCGCCGCGATCGTGCGCTCGGCTACGGAAGTGCCCGATAAACGCTACGGTTTGAATTTCGAAGCCGAAATCTTCGAATTTTTGAAAAATTTGGAAAAATAGCCCCCGCTCAATCCGTTGACAAAGCCGAAAAAAAACGCTATAATGATAAAACAATCTGCGGTGTTCGGAGTTCGGTTTTTTTGCGGAATCCACAGTATTTATTCGGGAGTTGCGATTCGGGGCGATAGGCAAGGTCTGTTTTACGGAAAGTCCGACGCGTCAAGATCCGACACCCACCTGCTTTTTGCGGGTTCACCCTAAACCGGGGTGCGGCACAGGCGGATTTCTTTGTCTACAAACCGCGGCATATCCGCGATCTATAACAAAATATTCTGCCACCGGGTAGAGAAAATGCAAAGCATTCGCTTGCGTATCGTTAGGTCTTTGAAGATGCGCAAAACGGATGCTGATTTTTTTGGAGAAGATTATGACGAAAAAACAACGGTATTTTTCCACGGGCGAATGCTTATTGTGGAGCGTTTCTACACTCCTGATCCTGCTCTCGTTTTGTCTGTTTGACAGGAGCAATTATTCCACGCTAATCGCGTCGTTGATCGGCGCGACTTCCTTGATCTTTTGCGCAAAAGGCAATCCGATCGGTCCTGCGCTCATGATCGTATTCAGCGGCGTGTACGGCGTGATTTCTTTCCGTTGCGCCTATTACGGAGAAATGCTCACTTACGTAGGTATGACTGCGCCAATGTCGGTATTGTCCTTGGTATCTTGGCTGAAAAACCCCGCGAAAAACGCAGGTAGAACTACCGTGAAAGTCCATCACGTCAGCCGTAAAGAATGGCTGTTTGCCGTTGTATTGACTGCGGGCGTTACGGGCGTTTTCTATTTCATTTTGAAAGCGTTCGACACGGCAAACTTATTGCCTAGCACCATTTCCGTTGCTACGAGTTTTTTCGCCGCCTATTTATCCTTTCGACGTAGCCCGTATTTTGCGCTCGCTTATGCCGCAAACGACGTCGTTTTGATCGTGCTTTGGATTTTAGCGGCGCTACAAGACGTTTCCTACGTATCGGTCATTATTTGTTTCGCGACGTTTTTGGTCAACGACGTATACGGGTTCATGAGTTGGTTGCAGATGGAAAAAGGACAAAACGCGGCGTAACGCCGCGTTTGTTTTCTTATTGAATATACAAATCCCCGTTCTTTGTTTCCACGTAAATCGGGCAATCCCGTGAAGCCCCGTCTACGCCGAATACGTCGTATCTGCCGCCCGATTTCTCATACGCTTTCTCACAATAAAATTTGCCTTGCCGAGTTTCAAAACGCACGCTCGCGCCCAAACCCGATAAAAGCCTTACGGTGATGCTCCCGCTATCGCTCTCTAACTCCGCTTCCGTCTTTTCGGCAAACCCGACGTCGATCCGCCCACCCGAAGTTTCCACTTGGATTTGGGGAGCGTAGATCCGTTCGATCTTAATATCGCCGCTCCCGCCGTCGATCTCCAAACTTCTTGTTTTGATTTCCCCGACGGTAACCGCCGCGCTGCCCGTTTCGATGTCCGTCGTACCGCTACAAGTCCATTTTTCGCCGGAAACGTTCCCCGAACCACTCTCGATCGCAAGCGAAGAAAACGCCGCTTGCCCGATGGTTACGGAAGCGCGTTTGGTTTCTACGTCTAACCCAAGCCCCGCAGGCAACTCGATTTGCAAATGCTTATTCCCGTCGCGAATTTTGCCGTCGTAGCCCGATTTGCAGTACCGTATGCGCAAAACCGAACCGTCTAAATACCAACACGCGCGCTGCGCTTCGATTTCCGACGGAGTTTCTTCCGAGAACGACAACTCGCCGTCTACGCTTTGTTCGACGTCGATACTGCCGCCGATCCAATCGATCTCCACCCGTTTCACCGCCGAAACGTCGCCCGTAAACGCGCCGATCGCATAGCGTTTCGCGTCGGCGTATTTTTCATGCCTGTCATTGCAACCCGCAAACGACGTCGCCATAAATGCGCATATCCCCACGGATACATATACAAAACCTTTTCGCATACTCGCCCCCCTGTCTTGTTATTATTGTATCCGTTTCCGCGCGGTTTATGCGTGAAAAAAGAGCTCCTTTTTTTCAAGGAACTCTTTTTTGTCGAGTAAAATTTACGCTTTGTTTTCCGAACCGAACAAGCGGATTTTTTCTTTAACCGCTTCTTTGATATACGCCACTTTCAAGTTACGGGTTGCCAAATAATCCAAGCCTTTTTCTTCCCCGTCTTTCATCGCTTTCTTGCCAGCCAAGCACAAATCGGTGAAGATGTTGACTTTCGCGATCCCGTCTTTGATCGTGTTGCGGAAATCGTCGTCCGAAAGCCCGCTGCCGCCGTGCAATACAAGGGGCACGTCTATACGGGAGCTAATTTCCTTTAAACGTTCCAAATTGAGTTGGGGTTTGGTTTTATAAACGCCGTGCGCCGAACCGATTGCAACTGCAAGCGCGTCCACGCCCGTCGCTTTCCAATACGCTTCCGCTTCATCCGCCGTCGTGTACATATCCGTTGCATTTACCGTATCAGGCGTACCGAAGTTTTCCGCCGCGTCAGCCGCCGAACCGACGTGCCCGATCTCCCCTTCTACGCTCGCGCCTAACGAATGCGCGATCTTGACGATTTCTTGCGTTTCTTTTAAGTTGGTTTCATAGTCTTTCGTCGAGCCGTCGAACATCACCGACGAAAAGCCGAGCTGCAACGCTTCCATACATTTGTCGAACGTCAAGCCGTGGTCGTAGTGCACGACTACGGGCACTTTCGCTCGTTTTGCCGCCGCGATAATGCTCGGCGCGATCAACTTCAATTCCCCGAAAGGCAATAATACTTCCGCCGTACCGATGATTACGGGCGCGTTCATTTCTTCCGCCGCTTCGATCACCGCTTGCAACATGTCCGTATCCGTCGTATTGAACAAGCCGACGCCGTAATGTTCTTTTTGTGCTTTTTTTAATACGTCGTTAAGATTGACTAACATAATTTTTTTCTCTCCATATTTTTACAAAGTTTTTCAATTTCTTTTTCTTCGCGCATACCGCTCACCGCGTCCGCAGCCGAAAGCGCCGCCACCGCCGCCGACGAAGCCAGCGCAAGGATTTCCTGATCGGCATATTCCCGATAAATCCCGATAAGCGCGCCTGCGCAGAACGCGTCCCCTGCGCCCGTCGTGCCTTTGATAAAGCCTTGCGGCAGATCGTAGGACGCGAGCTCGGTATATCCCGCTGCCGAAAGGCAAACGCCAAGCTCGGGCGTGTGAATAATCACCCGTTCTTTCACGCCGTAAGAACGTAATTTTTCCGCAATCGCGCGTAAATTTTCACGCTTGGGCTCGATCCCCGTGAGCTGTCCCGCTTCCACTTCGTTGATGATCAAGTTATCCGTATACGCAAGGCAGGGCAATACTTTGGCGTACCGATCGGAGTTCTCGCTGACCAAATCGATGGAAGTTTTAATCCCCAGCCCTTGCAGTTTTTTCAAGAGTTTCTCCCCGTCGCCGTCGTCGATTTTATCGAGCAACAGAAAGTATCCCAAGTGCAACATTTTTACGTTCAGCGTTTCCCAATCGATTCCGTCCACACCGAACTGCGCGTTCGCGCCTGCGTACGTGAAGAACGTACGTTGTCCGCCGACGACGCTCATGACTTCGGTAAAACTCGTCTTATCGTCCGCGGTCGCTACTTTTTCGGTATCTACGCCGTTTTCGCGCAAGGTCTGTTTGACAAACTCCCCTTCTTCGTCCGCGCCGACGAAACCGACGGCTTGCACCGTCAGCTTCGGATCGATACGTTTTAAGTCGACTGCCACGTTCGGTACGCAACCGCCTACCGATTTGGACAAACCGAGAATTTTCGTCAACTCACCCGCGTTTGGATACGCCGAAATTTCGTTGATTTTATCGACGAGAATCGTTCCCGCCACCGCTATTCCTTGTTTCATAGCGATTAGTTACATTCCGCAACCAACGGACCAGCCAAGTCTTTCAAGAAGAAGAGCTTACCCGCAAGCGTGGGGATATACGACGACGTGATCCAAGGCGTTTGACCGTGGCGCAACGTCATCCAAAGCGACATACCTTGCCATTGCATTCCGCGACCGAGCGTACCGTCCGCGCCGCCGATTGCGTAGTCCGCTTGCAAGAACAAGCCAGGGCCGATCGTGTTCGCGCGGCAGGGAACGAGCGTCGTTCTCGATTTAAAGCTCGTGAACGCGTTTTGTTCTACCGTCAAGGGATGGATTTTCGCCGCGATTCTGTAAGGTTGCGCTTTCCATTCCGCTTCCGTTGCGTATTCGCCTGCGAATTGGGGTTCCCAGAACGCGATATGGCACATTCTACCGATCCCGTATACCAAAACGAGCTTCGCTCCTTCTTTCTTCAAAGCCGCGATCTTTTCGGGGTAGGTAGGAAGATTTTCTTTCGTAGCGAAATTTCTTTGGTTCTTCGGAACGGTAAGCTCGCCGAGCGGGTTGAACAAAGCTTGTTCCATTGCGTATTGGAACGCGCCCGTGTTATCGGGAGCAAGCGTATTCCCTTCGCTGTCCGCCCATTCGTCCATGTTGAACGTATACACGTGTTCGCAGGAAACTTTCCATTCTTTTAAGAAATACACAACCCATTTATACATACCCATAGGACCTACGGGCAAAATGAACGCTATCTTTTCCTTTCTTTCTTTCGCGAGCTTGATTTGCATTGCGATTTCATGCCCCATGTACGTTTCGAATTCCGCCAAGCCTTCGCATTTTACGGGTACGAAATTCTCGTTCCAGAAGCTTTGTCTTTCCGTAATCTTTTCGGGAGCGTCGATACACGCGTCAATCTTTTCGAAATCCCAGCCTGCGGGATAGAAGCCTTCGAGCATACTGCCCTTTACCGTTGAGTTAAAGTTCATAATAATTTTTCTCCTTATTTTATATTTTTTCATTTTGTTTATAAAGTTCGTCTACGACCTTTTGGACTTGTACCGCCCGTTTCGCGTAGAAATAATCGGGCGCGCCGCTCTCCACCGTTTCGCGGAAACGCTGAATTTGCTTACAGTACAAATCCACATTCTCGCCGTAATATTCCCGCGGCTTTGCCGCCGTACGGTTTTGTTGCGCCGAATACTCGCCCTGCGGAGCGTATAAGTAGGTCAAAACGCCCGTTTCTTCTTGACCGAGCGTGCCTTTGCAAATCACGCAACCGCTGCTGCCGTAGAGTTCCAATTTGCTTTCCGAAGCCGCGTCGGGAACGTTGAAATGCACGTCCACGTGTCCCAAAATACCCGACTCCGTTCGGAACGCAAACACCGCGCCGTCTTCCACTTCGTACGAGAACGTACGGTTTGCGCAAAATCCTTTAACTTCTTGGATTTCTTCGTCCAAAAGGAACTCCAAAAGCTCGATACAATGCACGCCTAAATCCATCAACGCGCCACCGCCGCCGAGCGCTTTCTTTTGCCGCCACGCGCCCGCGATTTCGGGATACCAACAGGTGAACTGCGCGCGAGCTTCGCATACCTTGCCGAGTCCGCCCATTTGCACGAGCTCCTTGGCTTTTTCGTGCAAATTATGATATTTCATCATATACCCGATCGTGAGCTGTTTGCCTGCTTTTTCAAACTCCCGCACGAGTAAATCGCTTTGCTCCGCGTTCATTGCCACAGGCTTTTCCAAGAACACGTGTTTTCCAAAACGCAACGCCGTCATGGCTTGTTCGTAGTGGCAAAACACCGGCGTACCGATGTATACCGCGTCGCAATCGACGGACGACAACATGTCCGCTTCGTCCGTAAAATACGGGACTCCGTATTTCCGACCGACTGTTTCCGCCGTTTCCACAATCCGATCCATGACCGCTACGAGCCTACTACCGTCGTCTTTTAATATCCCGGGGATTGCCCGTCTATCCGCAATTCCGCCCGCGCCGATAATACACCATTTCATACGTTTGCTCCGTTTACGGTAACAACCGCTTGGTCGTGCCTTTCAAATACGCTTGGCATTGACGGAAACCTTCCGCGTATTCCGCGCCGCATTGATAGCCGCGATATCTCGAACAGGTACGCACCATGTCCGCAAAATCGATGCCGTCGTGTTCCCGCATCCATACGAGCTGGCTTGCGTGGCATTCGAGCATTTTAATCTTCAAATCGATCTCGTCGGTGATATCCACGTATTCCGTCGGGTTGAAATTCACACCCGCAAGCGTGTCCATGTAATAGATGGGCACGAGTTTCGCAGGATCTTTATACTTGCTTTTGTAGTTGGGCAACGTCGCCGTAAAGCTCGCGTCGAACACCAAACGGGAAACCGCCGTGTGATCGGGCATATAGTCGTCGGGGTTGTGCGTGATAATGAAATCGGGGTTCGCGTATTTGATCACGTCCACCATCATATCCCGCGCCTTTTTGTTGTTGTCGAAAATTTCCAAATCGTCAAAGCCCGCGGTGATCACTTCAATCCCTGCGAGCGCGCCAGCTTTTCTCGCTTCTTCCGCGCGCATTTTCGTCAATTCGTCGGGGGGAATGACTACGTGCCCCAAATTCCCCGAAGAAGCGTGGCAAACGATGACCGTATCGCCGCGTTTTACACATTTCGCCAACGTACCCGAACAAGCGATCTCCACGTCGTCGGGATGACAACCAACAGCTAAAACTCTCATTTTATTTCTCCTTTTTTCTATTTTCCATATTGTAATAGCATTATAACATATTTTGTCCTTTTTGGCAATGCCGTTAAGTCTATAAAAATTGTAAAATCTTCCGCTGAATTTTTCTAATAAAAATAATTGACAAAAAGAGAATTTCGGCGTATGATAGAAGTATGGAAAAAACGTATTATAAACACAAGCTTGAAAATTTCTTGATCATTCAGAAAATCGTAATCGTGCATTATTTGGAAGCGGATAAGCGGTTCTCCTTTCCCGAAGAAGCGCATAACTTTTGGGAGCTCGTTTACGCGGACAAGGAGTCCGTCGTTTGCAGCGCGGACGGGCAGGAAATCGTGTTGGAAGAAGGCGAAATTTTATTCCACAAGCCCAACGAAAGACATTCGCTCCGCGCGAACGGAAAAACCGCGCCGAATATCTTCATCGTCAGTTTCGAGTGTAAAAACGAAGCCATGCGCTTTTTTGAAAACAAGCGTTTGCGCCTGAATAAGCGGTTGCTTCGGTTCGTTTACCGAATCATCGAAGAAAGCAAGAAAACGTTCGATCTGCCCTATTCCGACCCCGCGTTAAAGAAAATGAAACTCCGCAAAAAACCGCCGATCGGCGGACAGCAGCTCATCAAAAACTACTTGGAAATCCTACTCATCGACTTGATGCGGGACGAAACGGAAAAGGAAGACTCCGAAATCGTGTTTTTGCAAAAGAACGAGCGGGACGGCTACGTGTCCAAGCGCGTCGTTTCGTATTTGCGCGAACATATCCGCGAGAACGTCGGAGTTTCCGATATTTGCAACGCGCTAAATTATAACAAGTCCTATCTCTTTCAACAATTTACCGCGGATATCGGTATGCCGATT
>JAFVRU010000088.1 GCA_017504065.1 Clostridia bacterium | reverse complement strand
CAATATCGGGCTGCCGAAACGGCAGAACGGAAACAAGGGCGGGAAACAGTCGCAACCCAACGGGTTCGCGCAGCAGGAGCGCAATTACGAAGATTTCGAATGATTGGAAAAGGAGTTTGCCAACGCGCAAACTCCTTTTCCTTATGAAATTATTGGGGAGCGAATGAGTAACACCCTTCCACCCAAGAAAGATAGAAAGTCCTAGTCAAGGCATAGCCTTGTCAAGGCGTTGCCTTGCAAAAAAATATTTTTTCATCAAGATTTCACCGTTTGTTGTTGTAAGTTTAACAAAATTTGGTTATAAATAATAAGAAAGAAAAAAAATTTACGTTAGGGGAAGGGATTTATGAAAATTCTGATTGTCGACGACGAAGAAATGATCCGCAGCATTTTGCGGGAATACGTAGAATTCGAAGGCAACGAAGCGTTTGAAGCCGCGGACGGACGGGAAGCGGTGCGGCTTTGTCGCGAAAACGATTACGACTTGATCTTAATGGATATCATGATGCCGTATTTGGACGGATTCTCTGCAGTCAAGGAAATCAAAAAGACCAAGGACGTGCCCGTGATCATGTTGTCTGCACGCGGCGAAGAATACGACAAACTGTTCGCATTCGAGCTCGGTGTGGACGATTACGTAACCAAACCGTTTTCGCCCAAGGAAGTCATGGCGCGTATCAACGTAGTTACCAAACGCCGCGCCGTAAAACCGACGGGCAACGAAATTTTAAAATTCGAAGGCTTGGAAATCGATATGGCGGGACGGAACGTCTACGTGGACGGAGTCAAGACCGATTTAACCCCGAAAGAATACGAACTGTTGTTCTATCTGGTGCGGAACAAAGGCATCGCGCTCACGCGCGAAAAGCTGTTGTGCGACGTATGGGGTTTTGATTTTTACGGCGACGACCGTACCGTGGACACGCATATCAAAATGCTGCGCGGGAATTTGAAAGAGTATCGAAAATTCATCGTAACGCTGCGCGGTTTGGGATATAAATTCGAAGAATAAATGATGACGGAAACTCGGCAAAAGAAGAAAAAACACGCGGGCGAGAAACGCCCGCGTCATTATCAAAAACGCCAGCGCAATACCAGTATTTATTTTTTGCTTTGGGCGATTTTTTCCGTGTTGGCGCTGTTTATCGTCATCACGCTCGGCTTTTCCCAACAGCTGATTTTAAAACGTTCGTATAAAGACGAAGCGAAAAAAGACGTCAGCGACGCGGGTAGACAGATCGAGCAGTCCATTCTCCACGGCCCGCCCGATTGGGCGAACGATAACTTCGGCGGGTTTTTACGGGATTTGGCGCAAACACACGACGTTCGACTCGCCATTTTGAACGGCGAAGGCAAAGTATTGTTTCCCAAAGAAGTCAATTTTGACCCCGACGCTCCCGAAATCGAAGAAATGCTCGATTACTCCGAAGAATTTGAAGCTTTGCGGAACAAGCTCTTCAACAGCGACGGGGAGCACGTAGTATACCATGGCGACGGGGAGTACGTATACGGCTCGAAATTGCAGCTCTACGGGGAAGCGGAAACGTATTTATACGTTGGTAGATCGATGGCATTTGCCGAAGCGGTCGCTTCCAAAATGTTGGGGCGGACGGTTTTGATTTCCTTTTTCATTTTCATTTCTTCGTTTGCGGTATCGAGCGCCGTTGCGGGCTGGATCGTCAAACCGATCGACGAGATGAAACGGAAAGCCCGTCGGCTCGCGGAAGGGGATTTCACCGTGGACTTCCACGGTACGGATTACGGCAAAGAAATGGTGGAGTTGGCAAACTCCCTGAATTTTGCCCGCGACGCGCTTTCAAAAACCGACCGTATGCAAAAGGACTTGATCGCCAACGTTTCGCACGATTTCAAAACGCCGTTGACGATGATCAAGGGCTACGCGTCGATGATTCTGGAAATTTCGGGGGACGTGCCCGAAAAACGGAACAAGCACGCGCAAGTGATCGTGAGTGAAGCTGATCGGCTGACGTCGCTCGTCAACGACGTGTTGGAGCTTTCCAAAACGCAAGCTTCGCTGACAAATTTACAGCTTCGGGCAATCGATATGTCGGCGTGTGTGGAAGAAATTCTTTCCCGTTTCGAATATTTACGGGATACGCAGGGCTACGAGTTCGTTGTGGACGTGGAACAGGCGTTGTATACCAAAGCGGACGATCGGTTGATCGGGCAAGCGTTGTATAACTTGATCGGCAACGCCGTGAACTATACGGGCGACGACAAAACGATTTTCGTGCGCTTGCAAAAGAACGGGGAGAGCCGTTTCCGCTTCGAAGTAACGGACACGGGCGCGGGGATCGAGCCTGAAGAACTCCCCGAAATTTGGGAACGGTATTATCGGAGCTCCAAAACGCACAAACGCCCCGTGCAAGGTACGGGCTTGGGCTTGTCCATCGTCAAGACGATTAGCAAAGACACGGGTTTGTGTTCGGCGCGGATAGCGAGCTTGGGAAAGGGAGTACGTTCTACGTCGAGTTCCCGATTGCAGGCGAAGATCGGGAAAAGTAAAAATTTCCGCGTATTCGCTTGACAAGACGGGCGCAAAAAAGCTATAATGAAAAAAATCGAATACGTTTTCTTTGGGGCGGGGTGCAATTCCCCACCGGCAGTACAGTCTGCGAAGAGCGTTTGCTCCCGAATCGGCGCAATTCCGATACCGACGGTTAAAGTCCGGATAGGAAAAGAAAAATCAGGCATACTATGCTGTTTTTACGCCCCTTTTCGGGGCGTATTTTTATAGGAGTTTGTTATGGAAGAACAGGAAACTACACAAAAAAAGCCCGCGTTTAAAGCGGTTATGCAAAAACGGTTCACGGCAAAACGGTTGGCGTTGATGGCGGTATTCGTCGCGCTCTCCTACGTCGTTAGCTTTTTAGAAATCCCCATGCCGTTGTTCGGCGCGAGTTTTTTAAAGCTCGATTTCGGGAACGTGTTTATCGTGCTCATTTCCTTTTTGTTAGGACCTGTGGAAGGGGTGATCGTCTGTCTTTTGAAAGAGAGCTTGCGGTTGTTGTCTTCGTCGTCGGGCGGAGCGGGCGAAATTGCGAATTTCTTGGTTACGAGCTCGTTTTTACTGTTGCCGTCTATCGTTTACTGTTTCCGCAAGGGGTTTGCGACGGTGCTCATTACGTTATCGGCGGCGTGTTTGATCGCGACGGGCGCGGCGTTGCTTGCCAACCGTTGGATCGTATTCCCGTTCTATTTCGACGCGGGCGCGGGGGCGATGTTCGAGAAATTTTGGGAAGCGCTGCTCGTATTCAACCTGATCAAGACGGTTGCGATCGGGGGACTGACCGTGCTTTTGTATAAGCGGTTGTCGAATTTCCTGAAAAAAATGAAAATTTGACAGGTTGCGCCCAAACGATTGCAAAATTTTTGTATTCGTATTATAATAGAACTATGGCAAAAGTAGTTACACAATCACGCGCGGAAACGGAAGCGTTTGCTTCGGAGTACGCCAAGACCTTGCGCGCGGGCGACGTCGTGCTTTTAGACGGCGAGATGGGCGCGGGGAAAACGGTATTCTCCAAAGGCGTAGCCAAAGGGCTGGGGATCGAAGAAGAAGTTACAAGCCCCACGTACGCGTATATGAACGATTACGACGGCAGACTGTTTCATTACGACTGTTATCGGATCGAGAGCGTGGAGCAGGCGGAACAGCTCGGGCTTGCCGACTATTTCGACATGGGCGGGATTTGCCTGATCGAATGGTCGCAAAACATCGCGCCGTTGCTCCCGAAAAACGTCAAGCGGGTCGTGATCCGCAAACGCAATGAAAACGAAAGAGAGATAGAATATTGAAGAACTTTTTAGCGATCGATACAAGTTGCGAGTATTTTACCGCAGTAGCGGCTAAGGACGGGGAAATTTTCACGTCCTTTCTTGCCGATTGCGCGATGAAGCACTCCGTTTCACTCCTGCCAGCGATCGACGAATTGTTGCAGCGGGCAAACCTGCGCTTGGAAGATTGCGACTTTTTCGCCGCGGTCGTGGGCGCGGGCTCGTTCACGGGGATACGGATCGGAATTTCGGCGATCAAGGGCTTTTGTTCGGCGCTCGGGAAACCCGCTTTGCCCGTAACTTCTTTTGACGTAGCGGCATATAATACGATGAGTCGGACGGACGGGAAATTGCTGTGCTTGGTAGACGCGGGACACGACGCGTATTACGCGTGCGGATACGGGGAACAGGGCGAAATCGTCTATCCCCCCGCATATATCACGGAAGCGGAAGCGCTCGCTTTGCAGGCGGACGGGTATACGCTTTGCGCGACGTCCGATTTGCCGCTTGGGAGCAAGGCGGAGCTAAAAATCGTCGATCCCGTGGTCGGATTACAAAACGCAACGCTCGCGTTGTCAAAACGGGGCGCGTTTGGGGAGCTTGACGCGCTGTATATCCGCAAGAGCTCGGCGGAGCTCAATCAAGGCGGGAAGTGATATGGAAAAGATCAGGGCTTGGACATTAGCCGATATTCCCGCAATCGTAGCGCTGGAACGGGCATGTTTTTCCGATCCTTGGACGGCGGAAGCTTGGCTTGGGGCAATCCCCCGAGCGGACGTATTCGGGTTTGTAGCGGAAGAAAACGGCGAGCTTGTCGGGTTTGCCTGCGGCACGGCGTTGTTCGAAGATTCGGAAATTTGGAAAGTCGCGGTACGGGAAACCATGCGGGGCAAAGGGCTCGGCGGAGCGTTGACGGACGCGCTTTTAAACGAAGCGAAAGCGCGGGGCGCGCA
The DNA here is from genome assembly GCA_017504065.1 of Clostridia bacterium. GTDB lineage: Bacteria > Bacillota > Clostridia > Christensenellales > Borkfalkiaceae > Scatosoma. The sequence goes on along the minus strand of JAFVRU010000088.1, from coordinate 5,094 downwards.
AAGAACGTTTTTGGAAGTTCGCGTGGGGAATCAGGCGGCGATCGGGCTGTACCGTTCGCGGGGGTTTGAAACTACGCGAGAGAGAAAGAAATATTACGCGGACGGCGAAGACGCGTTGGAGATGAAAAAAGATTTGTAAAGGGGGACGGCGCGACGGAAAATCAAGTATCCGACGTTTCGTTTTTACAAAGGGGGACGGGGAAGGATTTGGTGTTTTTACACGGTTATCTTTCGTCCAAAGAAGCTTTTACCGCGCAGATCGAATACTTTTCCCGATTTTTTCGGGTTACCGCCTTGGACTTTTTGGGGTTCGGGCAAAGCGCGCCGTTGCGCTCGGCTTTTTCCGTCGGGGATTACGCTGCTTGGACGCGGGAAACCCTACGAAAACTCGGGATAGTCAAACCGCACGTCGTCGCGCACTCGTTCGGGTGTCGCGTGGCGGTGAAAATGGCGAGCGAACGCGGGGAAGAATTGGATAAAATCGTCTTGACCGGACCTGCGGGGATTATTGAGAACCGCGGAGCGGCTTACGCTTGGAAAGTCAAGACGTATCGGTTGGTGAAAAAAATCGCGCCCAAGTTTGCCGAACGGCATTTCGGAAGCGCGGAATACCGCTCGCTCTCGCCGATTATGAAAGAGAGCTATAAAAAGATAGTCAACGAAGATTTACGCGAGAACGCGCGAAAGATATCCAACGCCGTGTTGCTTGTCGAAGGCAAGCAGGACAGCGTTACGCCGCTGACCGAAGCGGAGATCTATTCGGCTTGTTTGCCGAACGGTCGACTGCGCACGATGTCGGGCGGGCATTTTGCATTCGCGGAAAATCCCGTGCTCTTTAATCTCATCGTAGAGGAATTTTTGTATGAATGATTTGGTGATCAGGGTAGTCGCAAGCGTCGTAACGGCGTGTTTGTTTTGTTTCGCAACCTTTCAAAGCTTGGGCGCGATGCAACAGGCGGGCTATAAAAACGGCGGTTTTTGGCGGTGGCTGAAAAGACGGGAGAATTTGTATTTTAACCGTTTATGGGTTTGGGCACTGTGTTTGGCGCTCACGGGCGCGGTAACGTCGTTAAGTTTCTCCTTTCTCGACGTGCGCTGGGCTTTGGCGATTTCTGCCGTTCCCTTTTTTGCGGTTTCTCTGTTCTTCCTGTACGCGGACGGAAAATACGCGTTGAAAGTGCCCGTAAAACGTACGGGCAGGCTGCGTAGATTGTTCGTAGTCTATTTGTTGCTCGTAGCAATCCTTGCTGACGTCGCGATTACGCTGCTCGGGTTCTTGTCGGAAAAGAACGGTTCGGAGCTGTACGCGCTCGTTGCGTATACCCCGTTTGCGCTCATGCCGATTCTTCTGCCCGTGTTGCTTTGTTTGGCGAACGCGATCGACGCGCCGTTCGAAAACTTGCGCAACCGTCGGTTCGTGCGCCGCGCAAAATCGGTGCTTTCCACAAGCGACGTGATCAAAATTGGCGTAGTGGGCAGCTATGGCAAAACTTCGGTAAAGAATATTTTGAAAAACGTACTCGCGGAGAAATATGCGGTGATCGAAACGCCCGCGTCGTATAATACGCCGATCGGGATCGCCAAAACGGTTACGGACGGGGAATTCCATGGCAAACAGATTTTGATTGCCGAGATGGGTGCGAGAAAGTCGGGGGATATTGCGGAGCTTTGCAAGCTCGTCGAGCCCGACTACGCGATCTTTACAGGGATTTGCGAACAACACGTCCAAACGTTCGGTTCTTTGGAAAATATTTGGAACGAGAAAAAAGAGATCTTGCGTTGCGGAGCGAAAAAAGTCGTTTGCGGCGCAGGGTTGAAAGCGCGCGTGGAAGCGGAGTTTTCGGGCGCGGAAAACGTCGTTATCGCGGAAACTTCGGCGGTGGAGAACGTGAAACTAGAAGGGACGAAAACGTCCTTTGCGTTGCGGCTTGGAAAAGAAACGATCGAGATCGAAACGCCGCTATTGGGTATGGCGGCGGTGGAAAACATACAGCTTGCGGCGACGCTCGCGCTTGCATTGGGCGTAACGCCTGAACAAATTCGAGCGGGAATTGAAAAGACGTTGCCGATTCCGCATCGGTTGCAGCTCATTGAAAACGGCGGAGCGTATATTTTGGACGACGGGTATAACTGTAATCCGCGCGGCGCGGAAGAAGGGCTTGCGGCGTTGGGTCGGTTTGCGGGTCGGAAATGCATCGTTACGCCCGGGATCGTGGAATGCGGAGTTTTGGAAGAACGCGTAAACGCCGACTTGGGCGAGAAGATCGCGGCGGCGGAGTTGGATAAAGTCATTCTTGTCGGCGAAACGCTTGTCGGAGCGGTCAAGGACGGATATGCGCAGGGCGGCGGAAAGTCGGAGAATTTGGTAACGGTGAAAACCTTAAAGGACGCGCAAGCGGTACTCGGGGAATGGATAACGGCGGGGGACGCGGTTCTGTTTTTGAACGATTTGCCCGACGTCTATTGATTTAATAAAATACGGAAGAAACACCAAAGCGAAGAAATCTTTGCGGAGGTGTTTTTTTATGCGGAAGACGGTAGCGGTATTTTTTGGCGGACGGTCGTGTGAGAACGAAATTTCCGTTTTGACGGGCGTATTCGTTCTCAATCTTTTGGATCAGGAAAAGTACGCGGTATTTCCCGTGTACGTACATACGGACGGCGCGACGTACACGTCGTCGAAAATGACCGATCTCGGCGTATTTAAAGGGGGTGGAGTCGGGGATTTTGAACGGGTTTTTTTCGATTGCGGAACGGCGTACGCGCTCCATTCGTCTAAACGGAAAATTCGAAAAATTGCGAAAATCGACGTGATTTTGAATTGTTGCCACGGCGGGCTCGGCGAAGGGGGCGGCGTATCCGCGCTCGCGGAATGGAACGGCATTGCGCTAGCTTCGCCCGATTTAACGGCTTCGGGGATTTTTATGGACAAAAGCTTGACAAAGCTCGCCATGCGCGCGTTGTCCATTCCCACGGTGGATTATATTCGGGTGAATGAAAGGGACTACGAAAAACGGGGCGCTTTTTTGTTGCGGAGTATTGAAAGTCGGTTGAAATACCCTGTTGTGATCAAGCCCGCGCACTTGGGCTCGTCAATCGGAATTACGGTTGCGAGAAACGAAGAAGAAGCCAAGGCGGGGATTGAAAACGGGTTTGTTTTGGACGATCGGGTGATCATTGAAAAGTATTTGGAAAACAAACAAGACATCAACTGCGCGGCGTATGCGTTGGACGGCGAGATTTTTGTTTCCGAACCGGAAACGGCGTTCGGTTCGGGGGTATATTCCTTTGAAGATAAGTATGTCAAACGGGATTCCGACGGCGGCTTGTTGCACGCAAAGGGCGGGGACAGGGTTGCGTTGAGCGGGGAACTGCGGGAGAAAATCCGAGCGTATACCAAGACCGTGTATAAGCGTTTGAATTTGCAAGGGGTTGTACGCTTGGATTTTCTTGTGAGCGACGGCAAGGCGTATCTTTGTGAAGTGAATACCGTGCCCGGCTCGCTTGCGTATTATTTGTTTTGCGAGCGGGTGATCGACGCGAAACGGTTTTTCGGGGATTTGTTGGAAGAAGCGTTGCGTCGAGCCAAGACGGAAAAGAAAATTGTTACGACGGGTATTTTGCAAAACGTGCGGTGGCGCAGAAAGTAAGAAAAAAAACCCGCTACGCGGCTGCGTAGCGGGTAAGTTTGTTTTTTTAGGTTATTCTTGTGTTGTTTCAGCGTCCGAAAGAGCGGCTTCCGATTCCAAGACAGGCGGTTGTTTTTCCGCAGTATTTGCGGGACGAACGGCTTCGAATGTGAAGCGCTTGCCTTTTCCGATTGCGTAGATGGTGATGTATACGGCAGCGCCGACCGTTTCTAATAACATATCGCCCATGGTATCGATTAAGCCGATGTCTAAATATCCGTTCCAGGTTTGCCCGTTGACTATGACGGTTTCGATTCCGTCGAGCACGCCGATTTCATCGACTTCCACTCCAAGTAAATAGGAGCGGATTTCGGTAATCCAACGATCCTTTTGCATATCGGTATGGAACAGCGTGTCCATTGCATACTCGCAGAACTCCCAAAGTCCGGCAATGGCTACGGAGAAGAAAAATCCGAACACCGCGCAGAGCAAAACGTTACAATTTTTGCCTTTGGAGAGCACCATGGGGAGATAGACCCCAAGCATGGCGAAAATCAAACCGCCGAACGCGTGTAAAATTTTATCCCAATACCGCACGTTGTAGTAGAAGTTGTAGGAATATCCGAGCAAAGGACAAATCGTATAGATCATTACGACTACGTAAAGCGGGGTTTGAATTCGGAATTTAAACAGTTTTTGCGCGATTTCGGGAATGGAAACGTAGAAAAGGGATAAGACGGACATGCCTGTCTTGGACCATTCCTTTTGTACGGCAAAAAACGCTATGGAAAATACACAAAACGCATAAGCCGTCATCAAAACGGCGAAGCGGAAAATTTGCGTTTTCGTCGGTTTTGTGAAAGTTTTGCTAAACATAGCAAACCCCCTTTGAAAAAGTTGCATACACACATATTTTATCATTTTACAAAAAAATTGTCAATCGGTTATATGACAAAACCCGAAAATCGGGAAAGTGAAATTTTTAAACAATAAAAAAACGACAAAATTGTCGGGCAAAAACAAATATTTCTATAAAGAAATTGGCGTTTTGGGGTAGAACTCTTGACATAAAAACGTCGGAGTGTTATAATGTATAGTGTAAAATTACGCAATGACGGGAAGGTATAACCGCATGTATAAATATTTTTTCAAAAGGTTTTTCGATATTATTTTATCGCTATTGGGGTTAATTATTTTGGCTTTGCCGATGCTTTTGATTGCCATTGCGGTCAAGATCGATTCCAAAGGCCCTGTCCTTTTTAAGCAAGAACGGGTCGGTAAGAAAGGGAAGGTTTTCAAAATTTATAAATTCCGTTCGATGTGCGTAGGCGCGGAGCAACAAGGCAGCGGCGTTTATTCAGGGAAAGGGGATAAACGGGTAACGCGCGTTGGAAAATTCTTACGGGCGACGAGTCTGGACGAGCTGCCGCAATTTTTTAATTTATTAAAAGGGGATATGAGTTTT
>JAFVRU010000087.1 GCA_017504065.1 Clostridia bacterium | reverse complement strand
TTAGAGCAAGAACGCGAACGCTTACACGAATTACAGTCCACTTTGCAAGCCGAACGCGACCAAATGGACAAAAAAGCGTATGAAATCACGCAACAGGAATACGACGTTGCCGCAAAACAACGTTCCTTGGAATCCCAACAATCGGAAACGAGCGAATCCGCGGAAGAAATTCAGCGTAAAACGTTCGATTTGGAGCGTAGAGAAAACGAGCTGTTAAACGGCAATCAAAAATTGCAAGACGAACTCGCCGTCTTACAGCAACAGCAAAAAGAACTCGCAGCTCGCCAAACGATTTACAATCAACAACAGCTGGAGTTCATCGCGCGTAAAAACGCCCTTGCAGCGCAACAGTTCGAGCTTGCGGATAAACTGACTTCTTATAACGCGCAAGTAAAGATTTTCAACGATAATTTGGAAAAAATGGAAAACGAACGGAATTCTTTGCAAACCGAACGAAAAAAACACGAAGAAGATTTGCGGGCGTTTGAAAAAGAAAAAGACGAATTTCTCAACGAAAAGCAAGCGTTTGAAGCCAAGAAAACCGCCAACGAAAAGGAACGCATGGAAGCGCAAAAAAAGGCGTTGGAAGACGCTTCGGGATTGCAAATGCGTATGGCGGAGATTCAGGAACGCGAACGCTCGGTTACGCAACGGGAAAACGCGCTGCACGAACGTTTGATGGATTTACAAATGCGCGGCGTACCGCAATATTACGATCAAAACGCAGTTTATAACCAACCCATGCAACGCCCCACCGATCCCTACGGGAATTTACGGGATCAGGCGCAATCGGACGGCATTCGTTTGAATACAGCGGGCTCTATGCGCGGATATTCGCAAACGGCTACCGTAACGGAAAGCGCGTATACCGCTCCGCAACCGACGAATTCAGGACGTTTTTATAACGTTGGCGCTACGTTGTTTAAAGCGGCGTTTATCGTGTTCTGCATTGTCGCGTTTGAAAGCTTATTGGTATTCTTTGCCAAAGATTGGTTGCATATATCCGCGATTTACCCTGCTATCGGTTTCCTTGGCGGATTTATCGTTTTCTTAGTATGCTCCATTCTCTACGCCTGCGGCTACAAACCGCGCGTACGAAGAAGAAAACACCCGTCGTATATCCTAACAAACGCCGTTTTGTTCGTGATTTCGGTCATAATCGTTACGATGGTTGCCGTGTATTGCAAAGCGCAAATCTCCGTTCTTCCTGAACTGTTTGCCTTTATCGTAATTCCAATCGGCTATCTTCTGAACGTCTTAATTTTCACAGCGTTCTATTACACGTTCTCCAAACGTTCCGATAAATAAAGTTTACTCCCCGTGTCTGCGGATACGGGGAGTTTTTTCTTTCCGAATTTCAAAATTCGTTTATAAAACGGTTGACGAATACGCTTTTATTTGTTATAATAGCAATACAGTTTAGACGGAGGCGTAGCTCAGTTGGTTAGAGCGCTACCTTGACATGGTAGAGGTCGAAGGTTCGAGCCCTTTCGCGTCCACCACCTACGCCCCAATCGGGGCGTTTATTTTATTTCAGGAGTTCATTATGGCTAAACCAAACAAAACTTTAACGATAATCGGCATCATCTTCTTGGCAATCGGTTTAACTCTGGCAATCATCGGATTTGCGAACTTTTTCAAATCCCTTGGATCGGACAAGAAACCAACCCTTTTTTGGTGTAGCTTCGTGGGTATTCCCGTAATTGTTGCAGGCGGCGTTTGTTTATCGCTCGGGCTTAAACACAAGATTTCCCAACATATACTCAACCAAAGCGCGCCGCTCCTTTCCAAGAGCATAAAAATCGCCGTTGACGCCGCGCAGAATGCAACCATGGTTTGCGAATGCGGACAAGAAAATGCGGCTGCAAATGCGTATTGCACCGCTTGCGGAAAACAAATTTCCATAGTTTGTGGAAACTGCAATTCCGTTTTACCCGTGCACAGCGTTTATTGCTCCCATTGTGGAAACAAACTATAAATACATACTTTTAAAAAACGAGCGGAGTTTTATCCGCTCGTTTTTTTATTCAAATTTTTTATCGATTTGCTTCATTTTTTGATAAATCTTCTTTGCCATACGATAGAATCCAAGATCGTTGGGATGGCAGCCGTCCACCATGCAATTCTCCCGATCTACGTCGCCAAACAAATCTTTCCCGCGCAACAAATACACATTTTTGTCCCCGCGACGCTTTGCTTTGCGGTACGTTTGTTGAATAACCGCAAAACGCGCTTCATCGTCTTCCCGATCATACCTATAATCGGGCTTACTTATAAACAAAATCGGCGTTTCCGGGTTCGCCGCGCGATACCGTTCATATAACCGAAAATGTGTTTTCTTCAAATATTCCACGTCGGGGGCATTGTGATCGTAATCGCACACGAACAAGCTGACGTCAAACTTCGCCAAAGCGTCCACAATCGGATCTTCTGCCTGTGCGCTACCGCTCATACCCCAATTTATGAAATCGATATTGTTCCACTTCGCAATCAAGCCTTGATACGCATTATCGGGACGACTTGCGCAGCCGCCTTGCGTAATCGACGACCCGTAGTACAAAATCGGCTTCGTATCACGGTACTTTTTCCCGTGCCCAACTTTCGCGCCTTTCTCCACCCCGATCGTCAAGTCTAAAACTTCGTTGTAGAGCGGGAAATGCAGTATGTAATTCTGCATACCGCTACCAGGCAACACACGGTTTAAAATATATCCGTCTTTATTGTTAACCTGCGGAGCAAATTGCGCCGCGATTGTGCACCCATTCTCCCTTTCTTCCAAGAGCATAAACCCACTCGAACCCGTACAAGGAATGTGCGCCATCGGGGCGAATTCTTGATACCGGACAACAAGCTCTAGTGAGTTAGAGTCCGTTGAAAAACGCAATCGCCCCCCTGCTGTATGCACGGAAAGATACGCAATATTTTCATTCACGCTTTCCGCCAAATTGTAATCAATTCTGCTAAACCGTTCCCGCGCGTAATCGTACTCAATACCGTATAAATCAAACGGCTCGGAAGGAATTCGATAATAATCTTTTTTTGTCGAATCCATACCTTCGCTGTATTGAATGATGAAATTTTTATCTACTTTTTCAATTCCCATGATCGTACCCCTTTCGGATTTTCTTTATTGTATCATATCCTACGTCTAAAAGTCAACGTTTTCAAGAGATTTTCCCCGCCGTTACTTCAGAATCTCTATCGGATTTCTTCCGTTTGAAATCCAAACGAATCATCGCAACGACCACCGACGTCAAAGTAAAAACTTCGTTCAGGAAACTACCGAGCGAACGCTGTACAATCGCATAAATCAACCACATCGGAGAGTTGACTAGCGTCAACAGTCGAATGGCTTTCACATTGGTTAAATACAACGAAACGCCCGACAACAACATTGCGCCCGCAGGCAAGAAATCCCAATACGTTTTATGAGTCAAAAACGCTACCGTTACAATGATCAAGCCGAACAAAAAGACCCAAATGATATTGTCCGCCCATTTCTTCCCGCGTTGCGAATACACCGCGCAACGTACTGCGCCGATTACGTTCAAAAAAAGCCCCGTTAAAGAGCCAAGTAGCCAATAATGCGCGGCAAAAATTGCTCCGCCCGCCAACTGAAACAACACAATGCTGCGTTGCGTTTTCATTTGATAGGACGACGCAAACGCAACCATCCCCAAAACTCCGACGGTTTGCGCAAAAATTTGAAACCACATACCCTACTCCTTAATTAGCAAATCGAACAACGTCTCGGGTGTATCCGCAAACGTTTTCGCTCCCGCAGCCGACAAAAGCGTTTTAGAACGGAATCCCCACGTTACTGAAACGCAAGCTACGCCTGCATTCTTCGCCGTTTCAACGTCCACTTCCGAATCCCCAACGTATACGGTTTCTTCTGCCGAAACACCGAACTTGTCCATTAGCGAAAACAACGCGTCAGGCGCAGGCTTTTTTCGTATTCCCGCCGCTTCATTCGCTCCGACCGCTTCTTCTAAAAGCGCACCGAAGTACTCCTTGGCAAGCGTTTTGACCGCAAAATCCGCTTTATTGGACAAGACCGCCAAGCGCTTTCCCGCTTTTTTCAGCATCGCTAACAGCTCTAAAACTCCGTCGTACGGACGGGTTTGATCAGAGCAATGTGCTCCGTAATGCGTTTTGAACGCTTCAAAGACGGCTTCGAACTGTGGATGATCCGCTGATCCGATAGCGCGCTCGATCAAATTCCGAATTCCGTGCCCGACAAACTCGCGAATCTCATCACGAGTCCGAGCGGGAAACCCGAACGTTTGCAGCGCGTAATTGGTGGATGAAGTCAAATCGTCCAACGTATCCAAAAGTGTTCCGTCTAAATCAAAAATAATCGTCTTATACATTTCTGTTGATCAACTCACAAAAAAATGGGGATTTGCTTCTAAACGACAAATCCCCATTCTCGATTCTTTTTTACGCTTTCATTGCTTCTTCGATCGCAACTGCGCAAGCAACCGTCATTCCAACCATCGGGTTGTTACCAGCGCCGATCAAGCCCATCATTTCCACGTGAGCGGGAACAGACGAAGAACCAGCGAATTGCGCGTCGGAGTGCATTCTACCCATCGTATCCGTCATACCGTAGGAAGCAGGACCAGCCGCCATGTTATCGGGATGCAACGTTCTGCCCGTACCGCCGCCGGACGCAACGGAGAAATACTTCACGCCGTTTTCGTTACACCACTTTTTGTACGTGCCTGCAACGGGGTGTTGGAATCTCGTCGGGTTGGTCGAGTTACCGGTGATCGAAACGCCTACGTTTTCCAATTTCATGATCGCAACGCCTTCGGATACGGAATCCGCACCGTAGCATTTAACTTTCGCGCGATCGCCTTCCGAGAACGCTTTTTCATAAACTACTTTGACCGTTTCCGTAGCGGGATCGAATTCCGTTTCTACGAACGTAAACCCGTTGATTCTCGAAATGATATACGCAGCGTCTTTGCCCAAGCCGTTCAAAACAACGCGCAACGGGTTCTTTCTAACCTTGTTTGCGTTGAGCGCAATCGAAATCGCGCCTTCTGCCGCAGCGAACGATTCGTGCCCAGCCAAGAAACAGAAACATTCCGTTTCGTCGGAAAGGAGCATCGCTCCAAGATTCCCGTGGCCAAGACCTACTTGTCTATTTTGCGCTACCGAACCGGGAATACAGAACGCTTGCAAGCCGATACCGATTGCAGCCGCCGCGTCGGAAGCTTTTACGCAACCTTTCTTAATCGCGATTGCCGAACCAACCGTATACGCCCAAACCGCGTTTTCAAAACAAATAGGTTGTCCAGCGCGAACGATCTTATCGCAGTCTACGCCTTTGGAAAGACAAATTTCTCTACATTCTTCCACCGAAGAGATACCGTATTCTTTCAATACGCCGTTGATTTTCTCAATTCTTCTTTCATATCCTTCAAATAAAGCCATTTCTTTGTCCTCCCTGATTATTCCTTACGCGGGTCGATAAATTTCACCGCGCCTTGTTCCGCGGAGAATCTACCGTAGTGCCCCATCGCCTTTTGATACGCTTCGTTGGGCTCCATACCTTTCTTGATAAAATCGGTCATTTTGCCAAGCGAAACGAATTCGTAGCCGATAACTTCGTTATTTGCGTCCAAAGCCAAGCGCGTAACGTAGCCTTCCGCCATTTCCAAATATCTTACGCCCTTTTGCAACGTGGAGTACATCGTACCGACTTGCGAACGGTGTCCTTTACCTAAGTCTTCAAGCCCCGCGCCGATCGAAAGCCCGTCGTCCGAGAATGCGGATTGCGAACGCCCGTAAACGATTTGCAAGAACAATTCTCTCATAGCCGTGTTGATCGCGTCGCAAACCAAGTCCGTATTCAACGCTTCCAAAGGCGTTTTACCGGGCAAAATTTCCGCTGCCATCGCTGCCGAGTGCGTCATACCGGAACAACCGATCGTTTCCACCAACGCTTCTTGAATGATCCCTTGCTTGATATTCAAGCTGAGCTTACAAGCGCCTTGTTGGGGCGCGCACCAACCGATACCGTGGGTAAATCCGCTGATGTCTTTGATTTCTTTCGCATGAACCCACTTGCCTTCTTCGGGAATAGCCGCGTTTTCATGACGAGCAACGCCTGCGCCTTTCGCAACGCAGTACATTTGCGCAACATCTTGTGATATTGTCATTGTGAATTCCTCCAAAAAATTTTTTCGTTTTGTTGAGCGTATCACTCGCCGTTTTGCACGTACGCCATAACACGCCGAATACAGTATACCATATTCGAAAAAAAATTTCAACCGCAGAAAGAAAGTTTTTCGGAAAAATTTTACAGATTTTTATTTTTTCTTCGGCATAACGACGGATTTTTAGAAATTACTCTAAAAAATCTTCCGTTTTTAGCCGTAAACGCAATTTTTCGATCGCGTGTTTTTCAATTCGGGATATGTATGAACGCGAAATCTTCAACACGTTCGCCACTTCCCGTTGCGGTAAAGGAATTCCGCCTTTCAAAGCGTAACGCAAACAAATAATCGTATATTCCCGCTCGCTTAATATCTTTTGAATTTGCTTTAAAAGCTTTTCTCTTTGTACGGAGCGTTCAACCTGCTCGAAAACTACGTCTTCTTTTTCGAACAACAAATCCATCAACGTCAACTCGTTCCCGTCTTTGTCCATACCGACAGGATCGGATAATGATAACGTAGCCTTATGCTTTTTATTCGCGCGAATGAGCATCAAAATTTCATTTTCAATACAACGGGCGGTATACGTCGCGAGCGTTGTTCCGCGCCCCGCTCGATACGTTCCGATCGCTTTGATCAAGCCGATACTACCAACGGAAATCAAATCGTCCGTTTCCGCCGCGCCCGAATATTTTTTTACGATATGCGCCACCAAACGCATGTTGTGTTTCACCAACAAATCTTTCGCAGCCTTATCCCCTTTAGCCGCCAACTCCAAATACTTCTCTTCGTCTTCTTTTGACAACGGTTTCGGAAAAGAGCTTTTCGAACCGATCATGCCCGTAAAAAACGCAATCCTACCCAACAACGACCAAATAAAATCTAAAAACATTTTCTCTTCTCCTTTTTCAATTTCTTTTTATCGTATGTCGCCGACAGTTTGTACTATACCAAGAATCTTTTCGGTTTTTCGTACTATGTCAAACATAATACATATGTCTGACATAATCCTTTATTTTAAAGGGTTTTTGCAGAGTATTATGCCACGCAAAATACTTATGCGTGGCATAATACCGACGTTTTCACAGGATTTTGAGCGTTTTCATAGAATATAGTATGATTATCGTGCCATATAACCGAAAAAACGCCGTTTCTTACGCAAAACAATGGGCTTTTTCTCGCAATCCGCAGTATTATGACTTTAGCCGACTCGGCGGGGATTGCACAAATTTTGCTTCACAATGTTTATTTGCAGGATGTCAAATCATGAACTTTACCCCTACGTTCGGGTGGTATTACCGTTCATTAAACAACCGTTCCCCTGCTTGGACAGGAGTTACGTTCTTCTACCGTTTTTTAACGGACAATACTACAACCCCTATCGGCGACGGGGCTGGACCGTTCGCAAAAGAAACCTCCATTGATGAATTGGAACTTGGAGATTTTATACAATTAGGCAGACGAGAAGGCGAATTTTACCATACGTTGCTTGTAGTAGGCTTTAAAAGCGGCGTACCGCTCGTCGCAGCGCACACAAACGACGCGTTCAACCGCCCCATTAC
>JAFVRU010000086.1 GCA_017504065.1 Clostridia bacterium | reverse complement strand
CCTCCTAAATCTACGTTTTTTAGACTGCGTTTTTATTATAATCTATGTTTTTGAGATTGTCAAGCGTTTTTCGCAACATTTTTCTACGTTTTATAGATTTTCGTATTGACACTTGCTATTTCTTTGTGTATAATAGGAACATATCCAAAACCAATATAAAAATATGGGGTGTGTAGAATGTCGCGTGAATCAATAGCGAAAGCGTTAAAACGTTTAAGAGAACAAAGCGGATTGACCGCCGATCAAGTCGGCGCTATGGTAGGAAAAAGCGGAAAGACGGTCAACGCGTGGGAAAATAACCGCGGTCAACCTGACGCCGAAATCTTAATGCGGTTATGTGATATATATAATGTAGGGGATATTCTTGCGGAATTTCGCGACGAATCTTCCGAAGCGCCGTTCGCTCTTTCCGAAAAAGAAAAAGCGGTCGTGCTCGCGTATCGCGCGCGGCCGGATATGCAAAGCGCCGTCGATACTCTTTTGGGGGTTCAGGCGGGGGCGAATATTGCCGCCGACGCCGCTTCCGTTGTTGCGGAAGGGGAAAAGATTTTCGGTGCAATACGTACCGAATCAAAATAACGTTTGTTTTGCCCGCTCCCAGCGGGAACGTATATATTTTTACGATCTATTACACATAAAGGGGATTCCGCTATGAAAAAGGGAAAGAAATTTATAATCGGTATTGTTTTACTTGCGATCGGCGTTGTCGGTCTGTTCGGTCTGTTTGGAAATACAGATGATAAAGCGGCGCTGGCGGTCGGTTGCGTTCTTTTAATTGCCGCCGGCGCGGTTCTTGTAGTTCTCGATAGGAAATTCCCCGATAAAAACGATTCGGGAAGCGATCGCAAGAAATCCAAAGTTTACGTATTCGTTACAAAGACCGGCAAAAAATATCATTCTTCGCCGTCCTGCTCCGCGCTGAACGGTGGCGGGTATAGAATGGAAATCAACAAAGCGCGCAAGGGCGGTTATACACCTTGCGAAAAATGTCAGTACGATTATTTGAAATAAAAAAGCCGCTCGACGAATCGAACGGCTGAAAGGCGGTGAAATATGAACGGCGTAATTTATGCCCGCTATTCTTCGGATAGACAAACGGAACAAAGTATCGAAGGACAGTTGCGCGAATGTCAGGAATACGCGGACGCTAATAATATAAAGATCGTCGGAACGTATATCGACCGCGCGAAGACCGGCCGAAATGATAACCGCGCCGAATTTCAAAAAATGCTGCGTGATAGTAAACAGAAATTCTTTGACGCCGTTATCGTTTGGAAAATAGACCGCTTCGGCCGTAATCGTGAAGATATAGCAAAGAACAAAGCAATTCTTCGCCGGAACGGTGTTTCGGTGCTATACGCAAAAGAACACATACCCGAAGGCGCGGAAGGAATTATCCTTGAAGGATTGCTGGAAAGTTTGGCCGAATATTATTCCGCTGAATTGCGGGAAAAGATAACGCGCGGTATGCGCGAATCGGCGTATAAATGTCAGTTCAACGGTTCGGGGCTTTCGATCGGTTATTCTGTGGATAAAGAACACAAATTCCACATAGACCCGGACGGCGCGAAAATCGTTCATCTTCTTTTCGATATGTACGACGACGGAAAGACCATTGCCGAAATCCTGCGTCATATAAAGGCGCGTGGAATAAAGACGCGGCGCGGAAAAGAATTTACACACTTCGGAATAACGCGCGTTCTTCGGAATCGTCAGTATATCGGCGAATACCGCTGGCACGATATAGTTATACCGGG
>JAFVRU010000085.1 GCA_017504065.1 Clostridia bacterium | reverse complement strand
AGTATTAATTGTAATACCACGTGCTCTTTCTTCAGGCGCTTTATCGTTTTCATCATATCTCATCGCTTGCGCGCCGCCTCTTGCCGCCATAACCATCGTGATAGCTGCGGTCAAAGTCGTCTTACCGTGGTCAACGTGGCCGATCGTACCAATGTTAACGTGGGGTTTGCTTCTGTCAAATTTAGCTTTAGCCATAATTAAATCCTCCGATTCATCTTATATTTTTTTATTTTTGGCAAAGATTTTATACTTGTCCGCATAGGACAATTCTATTATATCTTAAATTTGATAAATTATCAAATCTTTTAACGGCATTTTCGTAAAATTTTTGATAATTTTTCATTTCTTTCCCGCTTTTTCAGCGGGAAAGCCGTTTTTAGTCTTTCTTGCCGCGTTTTTCAACGATATCTTTCGCAATATTCGACGGTACTTCGTTGTAGTGATCGAACTGCATCGTGAATTGTCCGCGACCTTGCGTTCTCGAACGGAGTTCCGTTGCATAACCGAACATTTCGGAAAGCGGAATTTCCGCGTCGATGATCTTCGCGCCGTTTCTATCGTCCGTACCCAAAATCGTACCGCGACGACCGGAAACGTTACCCATCAAGTCGCCGAAGTAATCTTCTGGCGTGATGATTTGCACTTTCATGATCGGTTCTAACAAAACGGGATTTGCTCTCGTCATACCGTCTTTGAAACCGAGCGAACCTGCGATCTTGAACGCCATTTCGGACGAGTCGACTTCGTGGTACGAACCGTCATATACGACAACCTTGAAGTCTACCATTTCGTAGCCCGCAAGATAACCGTTCTTCGCCGCTTCTTGGATACCCTTGTCGATTGCGGGGATATATTCCTTGGGAATCGATCCGCCGACCGTAGCGTCTTCGAATGCGTAGCCTGCGCCGGGTTCTTGGGGAACAAGACGGAGCTTACAATGCCCGTATTGACCTTTACCACCCGATTGACGCTTATACATACCTTCTGCTTCCACTTCTTTGCGGAACGTTTCTCTGTATGCAACTTGCGGCGCGCCGACGTTCGCTTCTACCTTGAATTCACGAAGCAAACGGTCTACGATAATGTCAAGGTGCAACTCACCCATACCCGCGATAATCGTTTGACCCGTTTCTTGATCGGTATACGTCTTGAACGTAGGGTCTTCTTCCGCGAGCTTGATGAGCGCCATCGTCATCTTTTCTTGACCTGCTTTCGTCTTGGGTTCAAGCGAAAGTTGGATAACCGGTTCGGGGAATACCATCTTTTCGAGAATGATGGGGTGTTTTTCGTCGCAAAGCGTATCGCCCGTCGTCGTGTATTTCAAACCAACGATCGCGCAGATGTCGCCCGAGCAAATTTCGGGAATATCCTTTCTTTCGTTGGAGTGCATTTGTACCAAACGACCAACACGTTCTTTCTTTTCTTTCGTGGAGTTGTACACGTAAGAACCAGCGGAAAGCACACCGGAGTATGCGCGGAAATATGCAAGCGAACCAACGAACGGGTCGGTTGCGATCTTGACCGCAAGCCCAGCGAAATATTCATCATCCGACGTCTTTCTTTCTTCTTCTTCGCCCGTATCGGGGTTTACGCCTTTTACGTGCGCAACGTCCAAGGGGCTGGGAAGGAAGTTGATAACGGCGTCGAGCAAGAACTGAACGCCCTTATTCTTATAAGACGAACCACAAAGCATCGGGATCGCGTCCATATTCAAACAACGCGCACGTAAACCCGCAACGATGTCTTCTTCGGACAAATCCCCTTCTTCGAAATATTTTTCCATCAATTCGTCGCTAGAAGACGCTGCTTCTTCGACGAGTTTTGCACGGTATTCGTTCGCGAGATCTATCATGTCTGCGGGAATAGGTTCTTTACGGAAATCCTTCCCGAGATCGTCGTAATAAACTTCCGCTTCCATCTTGATAAGGTCTACGATACCTTTGAACGTATCTTCCTTACCGATGGGAAGTTCGATGGGAACAGGGTTCGCGCCGAGTCTTTCACGGATCATCTTTTCTACACGGAAGTAGTCCGCGCCGTTGATGTCCATTTTGTTAACGTACGCGATACGGGGTACTTTATATTGATCCGCTTGACGCCAAACTGTTTCGGATTGGGGTTCAACGCCGCCCTTTGCACAGAACGTTGCAACAGCGCCGTCGAGTACGCGGAGCGAACGTTCAACTTCTACCGTGAAGTCTACGTGTCCCGGCGTATCGATAATGTTAAACCGATGTCCTTTCCAAATACAAGTCGTTGCGGCGGACGTAATCGTAATACCGCGTTCTTGTTCCTGCGCCATCCAGTCCATAACCGCCGTACCTTCGTGCGTATCCCCGATTTTATGGGTTTTACCCGTATAGAACAGGATACGTTCGGTTGTCGTCGTTTTCCCGGCGTCGATGTGCGCCATAATACCAAAGTTTCTTGTATGAAGTAAATCGTACTCTCTTGCCATACCTTACCTCGATTAGAATCTGAAATGTGCAAACGCTTTGTTTGCTTCAGCCATTCTGTGCGTATCTTCTTTCTTCTTTACCGTACCACCCGTATTGTTATACGCATCCATAAGCTCTGCTGCAAGACGCTTCGCCATTTCTCTTTCACCTCTCTTTCTCGTGTTGATTACGAGCCAACGAATTGCAAGCGTTTGACGTCTTTCGGGGCGAATTTCGATGGGAACTTGATAGTTCGCGCCACCTACACGACGAGCTTTAACTTCTACTACAGGCATAACGTTTTCCATTGCCTGCTTGAATACTTCCATGGGATCCATATTTAATTTTTCGCCCATGATTTTGAATGCATCATAAACGATGGTTTGCGCCGTTCCTTTCTTGCCGTCAAGCATGATTTGGTTGATGAGCTTGCTGACAACTTTGCTGTTATACATAGGATCGGGCAAAACGTCTCTCTTCGGGACATTACCTCTTCTAGGCATAATTTTAATCCTCCTTTAAATTTTTGATAAGGGTTTTTACCCTTCAGTACAGCTATCGCGCTCCTTTTAGATTTGAAGTGCGAATCTTCTGCAACTCCCGTTGCATACTGCCTACTTTCTATTCGGGGCTGTTTCGAGCTATATTCCGAGTAACAAGTAGGTCTTTTGCGTTTTGGTTTTAGTCTTAAAACGCAACCGACTTTGCGAGTTTTAAAGCTCCCGCAACTTTGCAGATCCGTAGATTACTTAGGACGCTTTGCGCCGTATTTCGAACGGGACTGCTTACGATTTGCAACACCGGCAGTATCAAGCGCGCCGCGAATGATGTGATAACGTACACCGGGCAAGTCCTTGACACGTCCGCCTCTGATCAATACAGAGCTGTGCTCTTGAAGGTTATGACCTTCACCGGGAATGTAAACCGTACCTTCTTGCTTATTCGTAAGACGCACACGTGCGATCTTTCTCATAGCAGAGTTCGGCTTCTT
>JAFVRU010000084.1 GCA_017504065.1 Clostridia bacterium | reverse complement strand
CTGTCGCGCACGAACGTAATACTTCTGTCTACAAGATCGTCCGCCAACGCGCGCACTTCTTCTTGCGTAACCGAAATTTCTGCCAAAACCTTGGCTTGATCTTCGAACAACCGCGCTTTGTCTTTCAGGAAAAACAACCGAGCTACCGCGTCGCGCAACCGCTCCATCGAAATTTCCCCATTCTTGACCGCTTCGATCAACAAATCGTAATCGCTCGGCTCGGGAAACAAAACCACGTCCCCGCCGCTTTTTACAAACGTGATCGCGAGCTTGTCAAGCGGCATCATACTCGCCGCGCCGATCATACTCATCGCGTCGGAAACGATACAGCCCTTAAACCCGAGTTCTTCTTTCAAAATTTTCGTCATGACGTTATAGGAAAGCGTGCTGGGTAACGCGTCGTTCTCGTTTTCGATATCTTCCGCCCAAGGCAACGAAACGTGCCCGACCATAACCGACGGACAACCTTCGTCGATAAGCGTTTTATAAACCCGTCCGTACGTAGCATACCATTCGTCCTTGGGAAGACGGTTGATCGTCGTGCAAAAATGACTATTTCTATCGTCGCTGCCTTCGCCGGGATAATGATGCAAAGTCGGCATCAAATACCCGCTTTCCAGCAAGCCCTTGTTCCACGCGCCCGCGTTTTTGATAACAACGTCAGGATCGTCGGAATACGCATTCATATTAACCAACGGGGAATCCCGATTGATGGCAAGATTGGCGCTTGGCCCAAACGTCCAATGATAACCGTATTGACGGCAACGTTTTGCAGTCAATCTTCCCGCGTTTTCTACTAATTCTATCGAACAAGCCGCAGCGCGCCCCATCGCAGTCGTAAATCTATCATCCCCAGGAATTACGTCAGCAGGACCGTTAAAAACGTCGCCTGCAACAATACAGGGCGCTTTGGTTACTTCGTTAACGATCGCAACGTAGCGCGCAATTTTTTCTTGGGTCATCGGTGAGCCGATAAAGATCCCACCGGGCTTGATTTTGCGTAAAATTGCTTCTACTTCCTTTTCATCGTCTTTGTCGTATATGTCGTAGCAAAGAATTTGCCCAACCATTTCTTCTACCGACAGCGAATCGATGAGCTTCTCATAATTTCCCATTGTGTTTTTTCCTTTTTCCTTGATTATTTTCTACGGATTTTCTCCGTTTATTTCCATTGTTTTGTTCGTGGCGCATTCTATCGCTACGCCACCTTTCCACCCAAGAAAGGTAGAAAGACTTCGTCAAGGCATTGCCTTGTCATTATTATACCATACTTTTCTACAAAAGGTTATAAAAATTTAACGGTTTTTTATGAGAAAATAACGGTCTTTTCTCCCGTTTTCAAAGATTCCAACCAAGCCCCACCTTTCCGCTCAAGAAAGATAGAAAGACTTAGTCAAGGCATTGCCTTGTCAAGGCGTTGTCTTTTAAAAAGAAAGGGCACGGACGTGCCCTTTCCCTTTTCACCATACGGAGAATCTGCGCTTTTTCACACGCATTGCACAGCTCTCTTGTTATATGCTTTTGTTTTAGCCCTTCCTTTCCTTAAACGGTAGGTTCTGCCAATACTTTTACGTTGCTGTAATACAAGCCGTCAGCTTTCACTTCAAAGTTCCCGCCGATCGTCGTAATTTCGCTTGCTTTGGAAACAATTTGTACATTGTTCCAACCATTCGTCTCATCCGCCGTAATCAACGCAGTGTTATTGCATACAACGTATACGTTTTCAAGGTTGTTTACAGTGCCACCACCTGCGCCGTTGCCTGCTTTAATCGTAGCGGTTTGACTACCGATAACGTTCAAATTAACAACAACGTTTTTCAAGGTACAGCCGCTAACGTGCCAACCGAAGACGCCCCAAGGATTTGCGCCCGCTGTTACAATTGCGTCCGTAGAAACCGTGATATCAAGCCACGCGTTTTCTAACGTAACTCTTGCCGTTTCTCTACCAAATACACCATCCGTATATTGACTACTTTGAATCCATTGTTCAAACTTCATACCGATGTTACGGATTGTAACGTCCGTAGTAGATTTACCGTAGATACCCCAAGCAAAGAAGTTGCTTACCGTATGACCACAACCATCTAAAACACCGCTAGACCAAGCTTCCCAGCCGCCTGCTTCCGTGCTATTACCGATGACCAAAGCGTTTTCTCTTTCGGAGTGGTTAATGTTAAAGCTAGGCATGCTAGCCGCCCAACCGCTGTTTTCCCAATTGGTTGCATCAAGATCCGTTGTAAGGATTGCATATTTGCCAGTCTTATTGCTCATATACGCCGCGAATTCATCCATCGTAGAGATCGTCGTATCATACTTAAATACAATCAAATCATACGCTTTCGCATCCGTCGTGATTACGAACGTGTTGTCGCCCGATACCAAATCTACCAATTCGATAATGCCGTCTGCTACAACCACGTCTACACCAGCAGCCGTCTTAACGGATACAAGCGTACCTTCCAAATTCAAGGAAGCTACCGCTACTTCCAAAGCTGCTTGATTCGTGTATTGTTGTGCAAGTTGTTCATGGGGTAATTCCGCACGAACAATCGTAATCGTATACGTATAAATTGCGTCTTCCGTTTCCGTAACAACCGTGTAAACGTTGTCGCCCATCACCAAGCCCGTTGCTTTCAAAACGCCGTTTTCAACAACTGCAGGCGTTGCAGAAACCAACGTACCCGTTACACCCAAATCTTCCAACGCAAAGTCTGCGCTT